>NZ_JBSGZD010000234.1:0-12531 GCF_053610825.1 Streptomyces sp. NPDC054863
GTACGACCAGCAGCACCGTCGCCGCCGCCCCCGCCGCGACGAGCAGCGAGGTGTTGCGGGCGCCCGAGGTGTCCGGGGGCGTGGTGAGCCGTACGGGATCGGGGCGGGCCGCAGCGGCGGACGCGGCGGCCGTGGTGGCGCCCGCCACCGCGCCGTACGGGTCCAGGGCGGGCAGGTCGCCCGGATAGGCGGTGCGCAGCAGCCGCTCCCGTACCTGCGGGGCCGTCAGCTCCGGGTGGTACGAGCGGACCAGGGCCGCCGTGCCCGCCGCCACCGCCGCCGCCAGCGAGGAACCCGACCCCGTCCACTTGCCGTCGCCCACCGGCCCGGGACCCACCAACGCGTCTCCCGGTGCCGTGAGATCGGCCCGGGTGAAGCCCGGAGCGGTGTCGGGCCGGGTGCCCTGCGGGCCCGTGTCCAGGACGGCCAGCGCACCGGGCGGCGCGGCCGGAGCGGGCTTCGCCCGGCCGGCCGTGGTGCCCGGCGGGACACTGTCCGCCGCAGCGGGCACCACCACCAGGGCGTCCTTGCGGGCGGCGAAGGCCAGCGCGTCCCGTACCGCCTTGTCCGCGCCGTCCAGCGGAGCCGTCACCGTGATCACCCGGGCCCCGGCCCCCGCGGCCTCTCTGACCCCGGCCGCGAGGCGGCCCGGGTCCGGATCACCGCGCTCGCCCGTACCCCGTACCGCGAGGATCCGCGCCTGCGGGGCGACCCCGGAGAACCCCTGTCCCGGGGTCATGGCTCCGGCGATCAGGCCCGCCTGGAAGGTGCCGCGGCCCACGCAGTCCTTGCCCGCGTCGCCCAGCGCCTTCACCCGGCCCGCGAGCACGGCGGGCGCGTCGCTCACCCCGGTGCCGACGACCGCGACCGTCACGCCCCGGCCCTGCGAGAGGGCCCACACCTGGTCGAGCCCGAGCGCACCGCGTGTCCAGGGCGCGTCGGAGGTGGCCCGGCCCTTGAACGACGTGCACTTCTTCTGCGCGTCCAGCCGCTCGGGCACCCCGGGCAACACCACCTTCCCCGGCTTGCCCTCATCGGCCAGAGCAAGCGGCCCGGGCAGGGCGAGGGCAGTACAGAGCAGCAAGCTGACGGTCGTACGACGACGCATGGATCCGATCCTCGGTTTGGGGAGCCCCTCAGGGGCGCGGGGAACTGCGCGACCAGCCACAACGGACCCGCACGTACAAACACTCACCGGACGGCCGTCAGATCCTCCGGAAGCAGAAGCCGCAGATCGTCCAGACTCGGCGCGGCAACGCCACTCAACCGCCCCGCCTGCCGCGTCATCATCTGCTCCAACGTCTGCCGCGCCAGCCGCGCGTTGCCGAACGTACGCCCCCTCGGCAGCCCCTCGAAGTGCTCCCGCAGCGCACTCGCCGCACCCGGCGCGCACTCGTAGCCGTTGTCCACGGCGTGCTGGCGCACGATCGTGACCAGCTCGTCCGACGAGTAGTCCGGGAACTCGATGTGCCGGGGGAACCGGGACGCGAGCCCGGGGTTGGAGCCGAGGAAGCGCTCCATCTCCTGGGTGTAGCCCGCCACGATCACCACCACCTCGTCCCGGTGGTCCTCCATCAGCTTCAGCAGCGTGTCCACCGCCTCCTGCCCGAAGTCGGAGGTCCCGCCGCCGCCCGCCGGAGTCAGCGTGTACGCCTCGTCGATGAACAGGACGCCGCCCAGCGACCGCTCGAAGACCTCCCGGGTCAGCTGCGCGGTGTGGCCCACCCAGCGCCCCACCAGGTCCGCGCGCGAGACCTCGACCAGCTGGCCGCGCGGCAGCACCCCCAGCGAGGCGAGCAGCTCGCCGTACAGCCGAGCCACCGTCGTCTTGCCGGTGCCCGGCGGACCCGCGAAGACCAGGTGGTTGCTGATGCGCGGGGCCGGCAGACCGGCCTCGGTGCGGCGGCGCGCGGCGGCGAGCAGATTGACCAGGTCGCCCACCTCGCGCTTGACCGCCGCGAGACCCACCAGCGCGTCCAGCCGCAGCAGCGGGTCGTTGCCCTCGGCCGAGGCCGCCGCGTGCTCGCTCACGCCGACGTCCTCGGCGGTCAGCACCGCCAGATCGCGCTCGTTGACCTCCAGCAGGCCGGACAGGCGCGAGGCCTGACGGTCCACCATCTCCTCGAAGACCTTGCGCGCGGTACGCCCGTTGCCGAAGCCGGCGTCGCGCGGGATGGACTCGAAGTGCGTGCGCAGCGCGGTGCGGGCCGCAGGCGCCAGCTCGTAGTGGTGGGCCGTGCACATCCGCTCGGCGATGGTGACCAGCTCGTCCGACGTGTAGTCGGTGAACTCCACGCTGCGGGTGAAGCGGGAGGCCAGACCCGGGTTGGAGGCGAGGAAGTCGGTCATCTCCTTGGGGTAGCCGGCCGCCACGACGACCACGTCCTCGCGGTGGTCCTCCATCAGCTTCACCAGGGTGTCGATGGCCTCCCGACCGAAGTCCGCGCCCGAACCGCCGCCGTCCGAGAGCAGCGTGTACGCCTCGTCGATGAACAGCACGCCGCCGAGCGCCTTGTTGAAGGTCTCGGTGGTCTTGATGGCGGTGCCGCCGACGATCTGCGCCACCAGGTCCGCGCGCGACACCTCCACCAGGTGCCCGGAGCGCAGCACCCCCAGCGAGGCCAGGATCGACCCGTACAGCCGGGCCACCGTCGTCTTGCCGGTTCCGGGCGGGCCCGCGAAGACCAAGTGGCGGCTCATCGGCGGGGCCGGCATGCCGAGGCTGGCGCGGCGCTGCGCGAGCCGGTTCAGATTGATCAGCGTCAGCACCTGCTGCTTGACGTCGTCGAGGCCGATCAGCGACTCCAGTTCGGCCACCGGGCCCGTGCCCTTCTCCGGCTCGGCCGCGATCGGGACCGCGCCGCCCGGCAGCCGCCCGTCGCCTGCCGCCTCGGCGCCCGCCGCGCTGCCCCAGGCGTCCGGCGACGCGTTCTCCGCACTGTTCAGGCCTTCGACGGCGAGCCTGTCACCCGGCATCGCCTGCCGCAGGCCGCTGCCCCTGTTGTCCCGCATGGTGCAGCCGATCAACGACACCGGGTCGGTGCCCTCGATCCGTACGCCGTCGGCGCCCGAGCCCGTCACCTCGCACGCGTTCAGCGCGGCCCGCCCGCCCGCCGCGACCAGCACACCGTGCTCGCCGGCACCCGTCACCCGCAGCCGGGCGGCGGACAGTTCGCCCTCCGCGTCGACCTGGACGCCCGCTCCGCCCACCGCGTCCACGGAGGTGTCGCGCAGGGTGAGCGTGCCGAGCTTGCCGACCACCGCCCCCGCTTCCGCCGCGGTGCGCAGCGTGCTCCCGCCGACGTACAGGTTGCCGTGCCCGGACACGTGCACGGCCGAACCGCCCGAGTCCTCGACGACGCACTCCTCCAGCCGCCCCCGCCCGTCCTTGGCGACCTCCACCCCGTGCGCGGCGGACCGGGCGACGGCCGCGCGGCGCAGCAGCGGATTGGCGCCGCCGCGCACGACGATGCCGGACGTGCCGCTGTCGCGTACCTCCAGCCGGTCGAACTCGGCCGCGGAGTCCTCGTCGAGCAGCACCCCGACGGCCTTGGCGTCCTGCACCACGGTGCCGGTCAGCACGGGCGAGGAGAGGCCGGTCACCCGGATCCCCGCGTCCTGGGCTGCGGCGAACACGCACTCGGTGAACACCCCGCGGCTGCGCTCGGTCACGAACAGGCCGTGCCCGGCCGTCCGTTCGGTGCGGCAGCGGGTCACGGCGGGGGAGCTGCCCGCCCCCAGCACCAGCCCGTGCCCGGTCGTGTCGCCGACCGTGACGTCCTCCAGCACCGTCTGCCCGGTGGAGCTGACGTAGACGCCCACCACGGACTCGCGCACCGTCCCGCCGGACATCCGGACCGAGCTGTCCTCCTCGACGGCGACCCCCGGCTTGTCGGCGGCGGATATCGCACAGTCCTCCAGGACCACCTGGGCCTGACCGTTGGTCAGCACCCCGTTCCCCCGGGTGTCCCGCAACCGGCTCCTGCGCACGGTGATCCGCCCGCGCTCACCGGCCACCACGGCGGAGGTCCCCAGATGCTCGACGAGGCAGTCCTCCAGGAAGCTCTCACTGGCCGAGGTCGACACGACCCCGGCCCCCGCCGGATTGCTCACCCGGCACTGGCGCAGCGCCAGCGACCCGCTGCCGCGCGCGAACAGTGCCGCCCAGGCGGAGCCGTGCACCTCGCACCGGTCCATCGCGAGCTGGCCGCGCGGTGCGTCGACCACCGGCAGCTCGTCGTCGTGCCCGCGCAGCACCAGGTCACTGACCATGACCGCGTCCCCGGTGAGCGTCAGCGCCGTCCCGCGCCGGGGCACCAGCTCGACCGTCCCCGGCCCGTCCGCCGCGGTCAGCGTGATCGCCGCCGAGACGGTCAGGGCCTCCTCGTACCGCCCCGGTCCGATGCTGACGACGGCCCCGGTACGGGCCCGGGCGACGGCCTCCGCGACGGTACGGAAGTCCCCCGTACCGTCCGCTGTGACGGTGAGCATCTGACGTGACACGTAACTGACCTCCCGGACCCCGGGGCCACTGGGGCGCGACGGGGACACGCGGCATGTGGGGCGTGTGCAACTGATGTGTTCATCATGCCTGTTGCCGCAGGTCGCGCGCCATGGCGGTCGGGCTTCCGGTCCCACCCCGCTGCCCGGCACGGGGCTTGCCGGAAGGTGAACGGAGATCGGTGGCGCCACCCGAGGCGCGGATCAGTACCCCCGCTCCGGTCGCGGGGCGAGGGAAGCGGCGGATTGTGCGGGACAACGACGAAGCTCCTGAGGGCGGGTTCACAGCCAAGATCACCCAGGTCCGTCAGGAGCTTCGTGTGCCTGTCCGCCGTCGGCTTCGACCGCGGGGCCCGTCGGGTCACCGGCGAGAGAGTCCCGGTGCGGCGCGGCAGCCGCCCATGGGATCACACACGGCCCAGGGGGCGGAACACTCGGTCAGCAGCAGTTGGGGAAGTCCCACGTCCACCATCCTGCCCCGAGGGTGGGACGAACCCGGCCCACGGTGGCGCCGTTGCTGTTTCCAAGGGAGATGGACGTGCGGAAGCCGTCTATGTCCTGGCCGCTGGTCACGTAGATCTTGCTCGCGGCGCGCGCGGAACCACCCATGGGATCGGGCATGCCCAGGGACACCCATCCGCTCCACTTGCCGTTGGAGGTCCAGCGCGTCCACACCGCGTAGTCGGTGCCGACCAGGAACTGTTCCTTCTGGCCCGTCGGAAGTTCATGCTTCGTTACGCCGTAGTCACATATGTACTTGCCGTTGCCGCCCGCAGTGCAGATGTCGGCTGCCTGGGCGGGCGTGACGGCCACGGCCATTCCCGCCATGGTCATGATGGCGACAACAGCAGCCTTGAACTTCTTCAACCTGAACACCTTGTTCTTTCGACGTGGTCCACTCAAGCCGGGCCTTCATGCCCGGTCATGACGCACCGTCAGCCTACTGGTTGCCGGCGACCCGCCCGCACGCCCCGCTGCCAAACCACGTCCGATGCCGGTCAGTTCGAGGGCGGCCCCGTCGGAAGGCGGCGAAGTGGTGCACGCGCGGCGCCCAACTGGGCGTAGCGCGCACGATGGTTGAGGTGGAACAGGGCAGCAAGGCCCGCGGTGGGTTCGAGCATCGGGGCATCTCCCGGTGGTACTGCCTGGACGTACCGCTTGAGGGGACGCAGGTGCGTCCGGTTCACGGCCGAGTCGGTCCGGCGGGCGGTGCGGGGCCGGTGGAGAGGACATGGTCGACGGCGGCGTTGAGGGTCTCGGTCTCAGCGATGAGGACGGATTCGCGGGTGGGCAGGGCGCGTTCGACCGAGAGTCCGTTGAGGACGGTGAGAAGGAACCTGACGTTGCGGGCGTGGTCTCCCGGGGGCAGTGCGCCTTCCTCGGCGAGCACGGTCAGCCAGTGTTCGACCCGGCGCTCCGCCTCCCGCTCATGGCCGAGGTACGCGGTGCGTACCGCTTCGGTGGGCTGGGGTTCGATGAAGGTCCGATACATCGTGCCCCATGCGGTTCGCGCGTCCTCGTTGGTGCCGAGCGGCGCGAGAACCTGCCGCAGGCAGTTCAGCAGCCGTTCGCGGGGCGGCAGTGTCCTGTCCCGGATCGGGTCACCGGGCAGCAGGTGTTCGTAGATCCGCGCGAGCAAGCTGTCCTGCAAGGCGCGCTGGGTGGGGAAGTGGAACCTCAGCGAGCCGGTGCTCACTCCCGCACGCGCGGCGACCGCTCGCACGCTCAGCTTCGCCGTCATGTCCTCGGCAATCATCTCCGCAGCGGCCTGCAGGATCTTCTCGCGTGTTTCCATACCCAGCCCTCAGTCGCTTTTCCTCCCCCACACTGTACTAGCACGCCGTACTAGTACAGTGTGTTAGCGTGGTCTCCAACACGCTGTACTAGTGATGTTGCGGCTGATGTGCGAAGGGCGGGCGGGCCATGGGGTGGAAGCAGCGGGCGGCATCGAAGCGCCTCAAGCCGGGAGACGGCAGGGAACTGCAGCGGTTCCGCTGGTGGCAGCTCCCCGTTCGCTCCCTGTTCTGGCTACGGCTTCCCGGTGCGGGCGGGCATGCCCGCCCGCACGCCGTCGACGTACGGCACTGGGCGCGCTTGGACAACAGCAAGATCCGGGCGCATCTTTTCCTGGACGGCAGGCACGTGGCCGAGTCGAAATTGCCCGCGATCTTCCCTGTCGACGGGGGTGTCATCGAGGTGGCGATGAGCAACTACGGCATCAGGCGCTGCCACTACCGCCCCTTGGACGGACGGCCGCGGCAGCTCACGCCCGACCCGGCCTCGGCGGAGGGGCGGCGGGCGCGCTTCGGCGCCCGCCATCCGGGACTGAGCCGGGCGATCGGCATCGGATCCGTGTTGCTGCTTGTCATCGGTGTGAGCCTGAACCTGTTGCAGCTTGCTGAACCTGTCTCTCACATCCCTCCCGTCATGCAGCGGGTCGGAACGTTCGCATCGCCGATACACCTGCCGATCTGGCTGAACCTCGCACTCGGGGGCGGGGCCGTTCTGGCGAGCATGGAGCGCGCGCTCCGCCTGCGGTACTCCTCTCTGCTCGACGCGGCGGGTCACTGACCCCTCGAAGCGGGGAAGGCGCGACCGCGTCAGTCCTCCTCGGCCGGCCACGTACGCGACCGGCACGGCCCGACTGCATGGAATGACATGAGCACGGCGAAAGGAAAGTCATCATGGTTCAGTTGAGGCCAAGGCCCGCCGCCCGGTACGGAGCGGCGTGCGCCACCGCCCTCATGGTCCTGACCGGGTGTTCGTCCGGCGGCCCGGGGCTGCGCAGCACGTCCGCAGCGGGCACGTCGGCCTCGACCCCCGCCCCGGACCCGCTCACTTGGAGCGCGTGCGGGAAGAACCTTGAATGCGCCACGATCAAGGTGCCGCAGGAATACACCGAGCCCGATGGCGCGCAGATCCCGCTCGCGGTCATGCGGCACCGGGCCACTGATCCCGGCCACCGCATCGGCAGCCTGATCTTCAACCCGGGCGGACCCGGGGTTCCCGCCACCGAAACACTGCGCAATCTGCCCAAAACGGTGGGCACTCCTGGCGCCTTCTCGCCCGCGTTGCTCGCCGGATTCGACGTCATCGCGATGGACCCGCGCGGTGTCGGGGGATCGCAGGCCGTTCGCTGCCTGACCGACAAGCAGCGAGCCGACGCCGTCGGCACCGCCTTCGACCCGGCGATCCCCGGGGGCAAACCCCTGCCGCGGCTGCTGACCGATGCCGCCGCGTTCACCGACGGGTGCGCCACACAGCAGAGCAAAGAGTTCCTGGCCAGCCTTTCCACCGACAACGTGGCCCGCGACATCGACCAGGTTCGCTCCGCGCTCGGCGAGGACAGGATCACGTATTACGGCTTGTCCTACGGCACCGTGGTCGGCCCGATGTACGCCACCCTCTTCCCTCACCGCGTCCGCCAGATGGTGCTCGACGCGCCCGTCGACACCAACCTGTGGTTCGGCAACTCCCTCACCTTCCTCAACGACGTCGCCGTGGCAAGCGAACGGACGCTCAACGCCTGGTTCAGGACCTGCCGCACCGAAGGGACCGCAGTGTGCCCGTTCGGTGCGGGAGACCCGCAGGCTGCGTTCGACGCACTGATCGGCACGCTGGAAGCGACGCCGCTGAAGATCACACCTGCCAAGGGCGTCACCCCGGGCGGCGAACTCGACGGCGCCATGGCCCTTGAGACCACCCGAGCACTGGCCGGCGACCAGAACACCTGGCCGTTGCTGACCTCGGCGCTGCTGGCCGCACAGGACGGCAACGGCGCACCCCTGTACACCTTGTGGAACAGCGTCACGGTGTCTCCCTTCCCTGTCCCCACCGCGATGTTCGAAGCTCACACCGCGGTGCGCTGCGCCGACTGGCAGACCCCGGTCGGCATCGCCGCGCACAAGGCAGCGGCCCACAAGGCCGTTACGGAGGCCGGGCGGATCGGGACCCGGGCCGCCTACTCCGCCCTGAACTGCGCCCGGTGGCCCGCGCCGAACACGGACCGCGTCACCAAGCCGCTCACCGGCGCCGGTACGCCGCCGGCACTGGTGGTCGCAGGCCGACTGGACCCCGTCACGCCCCACCACTGGGCCGAGAACATGACCCGAACCCTGGACTCCGCGGTCCTGCTCACACGTGAAGGAGTCGGACACGGCTCCTACGGCACCAACTCCTGTGTAGACAGCGCAGTTGACGCCGCCCTCATCCACGGCACCCACCCCGCCGACGGCACCGTATGCAAGACGGAGAAGCCCGCCACCACCCGCCCCCTTGCGGTTGCGAACCGTTGAGTCACGGCCGGTCTTCTTCACCCGCGTACGCCTACGCACGGCATGACCGTTGGTCGTGCGAAAAGACACGCTCGCGGGCCAGAGCGGCAGACGAGGCCGAGCCGACCGAGCAGATCCGGACCATTCAGCAGGAGCCGAAAGGGGAAACGCACCACGATCCAGGACGCGCACGCACCCCGAGCGGCACAAGCCGGTCTGATCACTCCGTTACGGGCAGGCATTCGGCGAGCAGATCGACGATGTCGCGCCAGGCCCGCTGTGCGTGTCGTGGGTGGTAGCCGACGCCCGCGGGGGTGGTGTGGTTGACCGTTGGGTGGTGGAAGGCGTGCAGGGCCCCGCCGTAAACCACGCAACGCCAGTCGACGCCCGCGTCCTGCATCTCGGCGGTGAACGCTTCCCGTTGCGCGGGCGGCATGATCGGGTCTTCCGATCCGACCCCCGCCCATACGGGGCAGCGAATGCGTGCCGCCTCGCCCGGCCTGCCCGTGGTCAGTGCGTTGACCGTACCGATCGCGCGCAAGTCGGCTCCATCGCGCCCGAGTTCCAGCACGATCGCGCCCCCGGTGCCGTAGCCGATTGCGGCGACCCGGTCGTTGTCGGTCCGTGGTTCGGCGCGCAGCACATCAAGTGCAGCATGGCCCATGCCCCGCATCCGGTCGGGGTCTGCGAGCAGCGGCATGCAACGGGCCAGCATCTCCTCGGGGTTGTCCACATAGCGCCCGCCGTGGAGGTCAAAGGCCAGCGCCACGTATCCCAGCTCGGCCAGGGCGTCGGCCCGGCGGCGCTCGACGTCGCTGAGCCCCATCCCCTCAGGCCCGATCAGGACTGCGGGCCGACGCTCATCGCCGGCAGGGAGCGCGAGGTGCCCGACCATCGCGAGAGCATCGGCCGTGTATTCGACCGTACGTGTGGTGATCGTCATGAGGCTGGACCGTAGTGACCGTCCGGCCAGGTCGGGCCGGTGTTCACCGTCGGCAGAAGGTGGTCCTTCGCGGCTGCACGAGGATCGCTTGCGCTCGTCGTACTTCTTCGAGGCGGGGTGCGGTCCGAGGCTTGCCAAGGCGGAGAGGTGGAAGGCCCGCAGCAACCCGCGGTGGTAGCGGCGGGGACGACGCATGTTCCTGCTGCCCCGTCCGAGTCCCGAGGCGCCGGGACCATGTCCGGAACCCCTGGAGTCTCATCGACCCTACGAGTCACCGACCCAGATCCACGCCCGGAACGTAGGACAGCCACTTAACGCAGCGCGGCGGCGATCAGTCCTTCGAATGCCTCGCGCCGCACTTCGCCGCCGTTCACCAGTCGGTCGAAGACCAGTCCGTCGATGCAGGTCAGCAGAGTGTGAGTGCGGTTCTCGGCGTCGGTGACGCCCTGCTTGGTGAGGAACAGCCGGACGGCCTCGCGGCCGGCGTTCTCGCGGGGTACGAGGATCTCGCGCAGCTCCTTGTCGCGCACGCTCTCGATGGCGCAAGCGTGGCGGGCGAGTGAGCGCCGGCGGCCCTCGCCGGTGAGCCGCTGGCGTGTGAGCGTCACCATGCCGTCCACCAGTTCCTCGACGGTACGCAGAGGTGGAAGCTTGTCGGCCGTCGCGTGAAGTTCCGCCTGGTCGAGTTGGACCAGGCGGGCGACGAGTCCGGTCAGCAGCGCGGCGCGGGTGCGGAAGTAGGCCGAGGTCGTACCGGGCGGCATGGCCGCTCTGCGGTCGACCGCCCGGTGGGTCAGGCCGCGCATCCCTTCCTCGGCGAGGACGTCGAGTGCCGCGTCTGCAAGGAGGGTGCGCCGATCCGAAGCCATGACCCCTTTCTACACCCGTAGAGACTCAGGATAGGGTCTTCTTCTACAGATGTAGAAGAAGGGGGGGCTCCGTCATGGGCAACACGGCAGTGGTGGTCGGAGGAGGCATGGGCGGGCTGGCCGCCGCGATCGGCCTGCACCGCATCGGATGGGACGTGACGGTCCTTGAGCGTTCGTCCCAGCTTGAGGACGCGGGGGCAGGCATTTCATTGGCTGCCAACGGCCTGCGGGCACTGGACGAACTAGGCGTCGGCGGGGCGGTCCGGGACGCGTCGCGAGGCCAGTACAGCGGTGGCACCCGGACCCCCCGGGGCAGTTGGCTGGCCCGGATGGACGGCTCGGCACTCCAGAAGGCGGTCGGCACGCCCATCATGGGCATCCCCCGTTCCACCTTGCACCGACTGCTGCGCGAGGCGTTGCCTGCCGGGTCCCTGGTGATCGGCTCCGAGGCGACCACGGTCGAGCAGGCCGACCCGGGGACGGTCCACGTCGGCTACAACGCCACGGTCCTGGAGGCCGATCTGGTGGTGGCGGCCGACGGCATCGGCAGCACAGTCCGCGGCCAACTCTTCCCGGACCACCCCGGCCCGGTCCACAGCGGCTCGACGGTGCTGCGCGCGATCACCGAGCACGCGGTCGATCTGCGTACCGACTTCGAGCTGACCTGGGGGCGGGGCGCGGAGTTCGGACACATCGCTTTCCTGGACGGGAAGGCCGAATGGCACGCCGTCCTCAGCCTCCCCGCCGGGACGCGGTTCGCCGACCCACTGACCGAACTGCGCCGACGATTCCACACCTGGCACGACCCGATCCCCGCCCTCCTCGACGCGACCCGGCCCGAGGCCGTGCTGCATCACGACGTGAACGAACTCCGGACGCCTCTACCTTCGTACGCGGTCGGCCGGATCGTGCTGCTCGGCGACGCGGCCCATGCGATGACCCCCAACCTCGGACAGGGCGCCTGTCAGGCACTGGAGGACGCGGTCACTCTGACCGCCGCCCTCGGTGCCGAGTCCACCGTCGAGGCCGCGCTCGCCCGCTACGACGCCGAGCGCCGGCCGCGGAGCCAGGCCGTCGCAGCAGCCGCCCGGCAGGCCGGGAAAATGGGCCAACAACTGTCCCACCCGCTGGCCGTCACCCTGCGGAACACCGCGATGCGACTGACACCGTCCCGCGTCGCCACACGTATGATCCTACGTCACCACGCCTGGGTCCCACCGTCGTTGACCTGATCCGGCCCGCGCCCGCCCCCTCACCACCAGGCACCCACTGGATGGCCTCCTCCGAGAGTGCGAGAGGCGCCAGGCCAGGGCGGGTCCCGGTCACGCTCGCCGGGCGATGAGTTCTTGCGGTGCCAGGAGTCCGGGCCGCGACATCCTCGTTCTGAACAGCGCCAGCATCATCAAAGCGTTGCTCAAGGCCGACCTGATCGACGAACTCTGCATGACCGTACTTCCGACCACTCTTGGTCAAGGCGTACGCCTGCTGCCCGACGGCCTCTCGTCGACATGGCGGCTTTCCCACGCCACCACCACCCCTGCAACAGGCGCCATCACCCTGTGCTACCGCCATCCATGAGACTGCGGCTGCAGTGAGCACAAGAAGAGACAACGTGGTCTCCCCTGCGAGCGGAGCCAGTCGCAGCACCCCTGCCTCGGAACTCGCCGCGCCCGCTTCCGCACGTGGGAGGTTCCGCACACCCGGCTTGATGACGCTCTCTGCGCGTTCTTCACGGGCCGGTCTGGCGGCTGTGCCTGGTGCGGTTCGGTCGGCTTGTGCCGTGACGTGCGGGCGGTGTGGCATGTCTGTTCCGGCTGGGGGAGGGGACGGGCAGGGGCCCGGCACCGCTCGGGGTCCGGGCGGGTTGTTCTCCTTCGCGCGGCCGGGCGGCGGCGCGCGTCCCGGGCCCGGCCGGTCCCGGCAAGCCCTTTGGGGTACGGGTGAG
>NZ_JBSGZD010000235.1:0-12478 GCF_053610825.1 Streptomyces sp. NPDC054863
CCCCAGGAGGCCGCGCCCACCACCTTTTCCGGCATCTTTTCCGGTCCGGGAAGCCGTGCTCACCGGCCGACGTCCTCCATCACGAGCCGACCCGCCTTGCGGTACTCCCGGCGTGCGCCGTTCAGCAGGTCCGGCGTGGTGACGGGGCCGCCGCGCGCAGCCGCCGCGTAGGCGGCGGTCACCACCGCGCTGCGGATGGAACCGCCGGCCAGCTCGAAGTCCCGGGCGCAGCCTGCCGCGTCGAGGTCGTCCGCGCACGGCACGTGGGCCAGGCTGTGCCGCCACAGTGCGAGCCGCTGGTCCTCCCGGGGGAAGGGGAAGTCCACCACCACGTCGAGGCGCCGGGTGAACGCGTCGTCGATGTTGGCCCGCAGGTTGGTGGTGAGCACCGCGATGCCGTTGAAGGCCTCCAGGCGCTGCAGCAGGTAGGCGCTTTCGAGGTTGGCGTACCTGTCGTGGGAGCTCTTGACCTCGGAGCGCTTCCCGAACACGGCGTCGGCCTCGTCGAAGAGCAGCACCGCATCGGTGCGGTCGGCCTCCGAGAAGATCCGCTCCAGGTTCTTCTCCGTCTCCCCGACGTACTTGTCGACCACCGAGGACAGCTGTACGACGTACAGGTCGAGGCCCAGGTCCGCGGCGAGCACCTCGGCGGCGAGGGTCTTGCCGGTGCCCGACTCCCCGGCGAAGAGGGCGAGTACGCCCCGCCCCCGCCCGCCTCCCGCACTGAGCCGCCAGTCGCCGAGCACGCGCTCGCGGTGCCGGGAGCGGACGGCCAGTTCGCGCAGGTGCTCCAGCGAGGCGGCGGGCAGGACCAGGTCGTCCCAGCCGACGTCCGGCACGATCCGCCGGGCGTGCCGCTCCAGTCCTGAGGCGCTCTGGTGCCGGGCGGCCTGTCGTACGTGCGCGGCGGTGAGTCCCGTCCCCTCGAAGGCGGCCAGTTCCAGGGCGGAGCGGGCCGCCCTGCGGACGCGGTCACCGCGCATGCGGTACGGGGCGACGGTCTGGGCCAGGTCGAAGCCGGGGCCCGCGTCCGGGGCGAGCCCGAGCGCGTCCGCCCACTGGCCCACGGCATCGCCACGCGGGCTCGGCGCGTCCAGGATCACCGGGTCGGTGTCACCGCACCACTTCGGGTCGTACGCCCCGGGCCCGGCGAGGACGACCGGCACGTCCGCCGCCGCCAGTTCCCGGACGAGCCCGGCGGGCTCCTCGGGCAACGGGGACACCACGATCGCGCAGTCGCGCAGCCGGGCCTCCAGCAACAGTTCCCGCACCGGCGGCCGGTGCGGGGCCGCACCGTCCGCGCGCGCCCCTGCGCCGGACGGATCGTCCGCGGCCCCGGGCCCGCGGGGGGCCGGGGCGGTGCTGAAGTGCAGCGCGGGACGGCCGGCCGCGGCCAGTGCCGCGCTCGCGCAGACCAGCGCGTCGCCCTCGTGGCGCTCGCGCAGGTAGACCATGGGCGGCCTGGGCCTGGCCAGGAGCGCGGCGAGTCCGGCCGTCAGGGGGGCGTCGTCCGCCGGGTGCGGGGCGGGCGGCGGAGGCAGGGGGCGGAGGTGCTCGACCAGTGCGGGGTCCGGGGTGTCGTTCCCCAGCAGGTGGGCGACCAGCCGGTCGGGGACGCGCAGGACGCGGCCGAGGAAGGGCGCGTCCCGGTCCTCGACGCGCAGCAGGCCCAGCCTCGGGAGCGGTGCGGCCGGGTGGAAGCGGTGCCGGGCGGCGGCGTCGCCCGGGGACAGACCGCAGAGGTCGAGCACCAGGCCGACGGTCGCGCGACGTCGGCCGACGTCGTCGTTGAGGTAGCCGTAGAGCGTCTCGAAACCGCGGTCGAGGTCGGGCGCGAGCGTGACCAGGAGGATCGCGGTGTCCACCTCGGTCAGTCCGGTACGGGCCACGAGCGCGGCGAGCCGGTCGGCGGGCGCCGTCGGCTCCATGCCCTTGAGGGCACCGCCGACGGTCGCGGGGGCATGGCCGCCGGTGTGCGCCGCATACTCGTCGGGCGCCGCACGCTCGTCGGGGGCTCCCCGCCCGTCGGGTGCTGCCCGCAGGAGGCCTCGTACCGTCTCGTCGGACACGTACAGGCCGCGCAGTGGGTCGTCGGCCGTGGGGTCCCCGGCGGAGCGGGCTTCGACCACGGCGGCGATGCGTTCGCGCAGGCCGGCGAGCCGGGTGAGCAGCGGCGACGAGGCGGCACGGCGGGCGGGCGTCCGCACGGCGGGCGGTGTCATCGCTCCTCCGGGTACGAGCCGTTGGCGGCCCGGTGGGCCTCGCGGGCCGCCGCGATCTGGTGCGGCCGGTGGGAACGTTCCCCCGCAGGCGGCGGATCGCCGTTCATGCCGCTGAGCCGCACCGTCGCCCCCTCCGTGACCGGGGGACCCGCGTCGTACTCCGGGAACGCGGGGAAGGGCACGGTGGCCACCAGGTCGAGGGAGGGTTTGAGCTCGCCGCCGAGGGCCGACCAGATCTCGGCGAAGGACCTGGCCTCGGTCTGGGCGCTCGCCACGGTGAGCGGCATCGCGAGCCCCAACTCCCGCAGCGAGGGTGGTAGTTCGTCGGCGGGCAGGAGTTCGTACGGCAGCAGTGTCGCCAACACGGCGGACAGCAGCCGGTGTTCGTCCTGCGGTGCCTTCGTCCAGGCGCTCACCAGGTACGACATCCTGAACCAGCGGGGCGGTTGCCGACGGCGCACAACCACCTCTCGGGTGTCGCGCACGGGCATCTGGCCGCGCTGACGGCGGCTCAGTTCCTCCCGGATGTCGTACAGGTAGACATTGATCGCCGGGCCGGTCCGACGTGCCGCCCAGTCCCGGTTGGGGGCCTCGAAGGAGACGTCGATCCCCGAACCGGCCAGCGCTCCGCCACCGAGGAGCCTCTTGAGGACCTCGTCCACTTCGTGGATCACCGTCGTGCTCTCTTCTCTTCACCGCCCGCGCGTTCACCGCCCGTGCGTTCTCTGCCTGCGCGTTCACTGCCCGTGCGTCAAGTGCGGTGCCTTCGGGGCAACTTGGGGCTCCGCCCAGGGGGGCCGCTCAAGCCGTCACCGGGCCTGATAAATTGCCAATTCATTCAGAAATTGGCTCTCACGAAAGGCATTGCCGTCTTTTCGGTCAGATGTAGCCCTGCCGCAAGGCGTACGCCACCGCGTGCGCACGGTTGCGCAGGTGCAGCCGAGTGGTGAGGCCGTGCATGACGTTCTTGACGGTGCGCTCGGAGTAGGACAACTTGCCCGCTATTTCCCCCGTGTCGAACCCGTCGGCGACCAGGCGCAGGACATCGGCCTCGCGGGGTGCGAGCCCCAGCACCGGGCCGCTGGTGCCGGTGGTCCCCCGGTGCAGCGTGCCCACCTGGCTGATGAGCCGGCCGAGCAGATCGGCGGGCAGGTCGCCGTCGCCCCGCGCGGCGACGCGCAGCGCCTGCACGAGCCGGTGACCGGTGGCTTCGCGGCGCCAGACGACGGCGCTCACGCCGCCCTCGATGACGTCCAGCAGGTCGCTCTCCCGGATCGCCCCCACCACGAGGACGGCACGCGCGCCCTCGCTGCGCACCACCCGGCGCAGGCGTGCGAAGGCGTCGTCGTCGAGGACGTCCTCGATCAGCAGCGCCACCGTGCCGGGCCCCGGCTCCTCCCTCAATTCGATTTCCGGCTGTCGGCGCAACTGGCTCACGGCGCCCTCACGGGTGAGGGGGTCGGGTGCCGTCACCGTTACGGAGATCCGCTCCCGCACCTCGCGTGCGGGCGTCCCGGACGTCTCTATCAACCGGTTTCCCCAGGTCAGCAGTTCACCCTCCGGCGCGAGCCGGGGGGTGTGTCGGTCGGCTCCATCCTCTTGAGGCGGGTGGGGCGCGCGCAATCGTGGAGAACCACGAGGCGCACCACGAGACGGAATCGGACCGGTGGCCTTCCCACCACGGACCTCACCACGGAGCGGCCCTTCCCGCCAGCGTCCGCGCGGGCCGACCTGGGTGCCCCGGAGGACCCGGGACGCTGCCCGGCGGCCCCCGACCGCGCCGTGCCAGCCATCAACCTACGGAGAAGGCCATGACCGGACCGCTGCGCGAGCGCGCGGACGCGCTGGCGATGATCGCCGCCGAGACCGGGCGGGCCAGGACCGGCCGCGGCCGTCTCGTCCTGCTGCGCGGGGCCACCGGCACCGGCCGGACGGCCCTGCTGGAGGCGGCGACGCACCTGGCGGCCGACGACGGCATGCGGGTACTGCGGGCCCGCTGCTCCCCCGGCGGGACCCGCGGGCCCCTCACGACGGTCCGGAAGCTGCTGACGGACGCCTCCGGAAGTGCCCGTACGGTCCCCCGCGCGGTGGGCCCGCTCCCGGGCGCGCCCGCGCACGCCGCCGACGCCGAGCGGTTCTGGGAGGACCTGTGCGGGTACGCGGCGGCCGGGCCCGTACTGCTGGCCGTGGACGACGTGCACCTCGCCGACGACGCCTCGCGCCTCTGGTTCGCCGAAACGGCCCGCCGCATCGACGATTTACCGGTCCTCGTCGTGGCCACCGAGCGCAGCCAGTACGACGTCGAACAGCGGCCCGCAGGGCTCGCCCACGCCCTGCCGCCCGACCTGGTGCGCGCCCACACCCTCGCCCCGCTCGGCCAGGACGCGGCCGGTGCGCTGGTGCGCGACGCCCGCCCGGACGCCACCGACGAGTGGGTCGCCTCCGTCGTACGGGCGGGCGCGCGCAACCCCCTCCTGCTGCGTGCCCTGCTGGAGGACCTGGCGGGCGCGCCCCCGTACGCCGTGCCCGAGTCGTGCGCCGCGCTCTACCCCGGCGCCTATGCGGCAGCCGTCTCCTGGTGGCTGGAGAGCGCGGGGGCCGACACGACCCGCCTGGCCAGGACGCTCGCCGCGCTGGAGCAGCCACCGGCCCGGGAGGGCGGCGCGGCGGGCCCCGGCGTGGGTCCCGACGTGCTGGCCGGAGCCGCCCGGGCCGAGCCGCCCCGGACGGCCGGGTGGCTCGCCGCGATGACCGGCCTCGGCCTGCTGGTGGGCGGCCCCGGCGCGGCCCGGTACCCCCATCCCCTGCTGCGTGACGCGGTCCTCGCCGACTGGCCCGCGGCCCGGCGGCAGGAGGCGCACCGGGTGGCGGCGGAGACGATGCTGCAGCGGGGCGAGCGCGCCGAGCCGGTGGCCCGGCAGTTGCTCCACGCCGACGCAGTCGGGGACCCGTGGGCGCCCACGGTTCTCGGCGACGCCGCGACGGCGGCCCTGGGCGAGTCCAGGGTCGACGACGCCGTCGGCTTCCTGCGCCGGGCCCTGCGGGAGCCGCTCCCCGACGGGCACAGGCAGCGCCTGCTGACCGAACTGGGCTCCCTTGAGTACGCATCCGCCGTCGCGGCCGACGGCGTCCCGCACCTCTCGGAGGCGCTCGGCCTGCCGGTCACCCCGCACGAGCGGGCGCACACCGCCATCGCGCTCGGCACGGCCCTCTTCGGACGCGGGGAGACCGGGGCGGGGGCGGAGGTGCTGCAGAGCGTCACGGGGCAGTTGACCGGCCATCCGGAACCGGCCCGCGCGGCCCGCGCGGCGTACATCCTCCTCTCCGACCAGAACCTGGCGATGCGCCGGGAGGCGTACGAGTGGCTGGCCGACGCGGCGGAGCACAGCCCCGACGCGGTGGGCCCCGCAGGCCGTGCGCTGCTGCTGCGCCATGCGGCCACGGCGGGCGCCTGTTCGGCGCGCCAGGCCACCCGGCGGATCAGGGCACTGCTCGCCGAGCCCGCCGATCCCCTGTCCGAACCGTTCCTGCTCGGTACGGTCGCGGCGGTCGCCCAGTGGACGGACGAGCTGGACGAGGCGGACCGCCTCGTGGACCGCGGTCTCGTGGGACAGCGCCCGTCCCTGCTGCACCCCACGCACCACTCGCTGCACAACACCCGCATCGACATCGCGGCGGCCCGCGGCTCGTACGACCGGCTGCTCGCCGTCTCCCGGGCGCGGCCGGCCGCGCTGCGCCGGCGGGGTCCCGCCAACATCGACGCCCATGCCCTCGTCGCTCTCGTGGAGACCGGCCGGGCGGCGGAGGCGGAGCGCTTCGCCGAGGGCTTCGACCTGCACGAGGCCGCCGACTCCTGGGAGTTGAACCGGTTCCTGTACGCGCGCGGACTGTTCCGGGCCTCGCGGGGCGACGTCACCGGCGCGCTGCACGACTTCCTGGAGTGCGGGCGGCGGCAGGCGACCCGCGCCGTGATCAGTCCCGTGGTCACTCCGTGGCGGACGGCGGCGGCCGAGTGCCAACTCCGCCTGGGGCAGCGCCATCACGCCGTCGCCCTGGCCGAGGAGGAGCTGCGGCTGGCCGGTGTGTGGCGCACCCCGCGCACGATGGGGCGGGCGCTGCGGGTCCTGGGCCTGGCGGTCGGCGGCGTGCGGGGGCGGGAGCTGCTCGGCGAGGCGGTGGAGGTGCTGCGCGGTTCACCGGCCGCCGCGGAACTGGGGGAGGCGCTGCTCGCACGGGGACGCGAGCTGATCGCCGCCGACGAGCCGGCACAGGGCCGTGAACTGCTGCGGGAGGCCGCCGCGCGGGCCGGGCGGCTGGGGGCCGTACGGCTGCGGGACCGTGCGGAGCGGGCGCTCGGCGCCTCGGGGTTCCACCCCGCCACGCGCACCGGCGCCCTCACGGCGGGCGAGGACCGGATCGCGCGACTGGCCGCCGACGGCCGCACGAACGCGGAGATGGCCGAGGTGCTCGACGTGGCGCTGCGCACCGTCGAGACCCACTTGACGCACACGTACCGGAAGTTGGGGATACGGCGCAGGACGGAACTGGGGAGGGCGCTGGACGCCCTGGACTCCCAGACCCGGGAGTGACCACGCGGCAGCGGACGTACGTACACCCCAAGGGGCCGCGCAGCCCACCAGACCACCCCGCGCCGCAGCCTCACGGGCCAAAGCCGCACAGACCACCAGGCCCACCCCGCCGCACAGGCCAAAGCCGCACAGGCCCAGGCCCCCCGCCGCACAGGCCAAGGCCACCAGGCCACCCCGCCGCACAGGCCAAAGCCGCACAGCCCCAGGCCGCCAGGCCATGCAGGCCACACAAGCCGCCACGCCATACAGGCCATGCAAGCCCTACGCAGAGGCCCCTACGGGCACCCCCGGCCCGCCTCCCGGACGGGGTGGGCTGCCCGCCAGGACCCGTGCCCCTGCCTCCCTGCCTCCTGACGGCGGGAGACAGGGCCAGTAGCGTCCGGTGGGCCGGCACGCACCGCCGCGCCGGAGCCGCCCTGGCCCGCCCCCCCACTCCGCCTCTTCTTCTCCCCAGGAAGCATCCGACCGGTGAACCAGCCCTCCCCCGACCACCACGAGGCGAGGACCGCCCCCCGGCGGCGGCGTGGCCCGGGGCCCTTCACCCTGCTGGCCCTGCCGGGGCTGGCCGCCCTGATCGGTTCCGCGATCTTCCTGACCGCGGCGGGGCAACTGCCCGGCACCGATTCAGGGAGCGGGGACGGAGAGGTCTCGACGAAGGACACGGCGAAGGGCACGGCCGCGGACCGCGTGGACGAGTCCTACGTACCCTGGCTGAAGGAGGCGGCGAAGAAGTGCGCCGTGGTCAAGTCCTCGGTGCTGGCCGCGCAGATCGACGCGCACTCCGGCTGGAGCACGGACACCGCCGCACTGTCCGAAGCAACCGGAATCGCCGGGTTCACCGCCGCGCAATGGCGCGAGTGGGGCAAGGACGAGGACGGCAACGGCCGTTCGTCCCCCCTGGACGCGGCGGACGCCATCATGGCTCTCGGCCGGCGGGACTGCGCGCTCGCCGGGGAGATGGCCGAGCTCAGAACCCGGGGAACGGTCACCGGTGAGCTCCTCGATCTGACTCTCGCCGCGTACACGGCGGGGCGCGGCGCCGTGGAGAGCGCCGGCCGCGTCCCCGCGAAGGCCCGCCCCTACCTCGCACGGATCGACCAACTCTCCAAGCAGTACGTGGAGTTCGACGCGCCACCACCGCTGCCCGGCACGGACACCGCCCCTCCGTCGAACGTCCTGCGGTGGCCGGCGCGTACGACCGTGATCAGTTCGCCGTACGGTACGCGCGAACACCCGCTGACCGGCGTGACGAAGCTGCACACGGGGGTGGACTTCGCCGCGGGCAGGGGCACGCCCGCGACCGCCGCGTGGCAGGGGACGGTCGTCTTCGCGGGCCCGACCAAGGCGTACGGCAACCGGGTCGTGATCGACCACGGCTCCGTCGAGGGCAAGCGGCTGCAGACCACGTACAGCCACCTGTCCATCCTGCGGGTCTCGAAGGGTGCGGCAGTGACCGTCGGCACGGTCGTCGGGGACGTCGGCTCCACCGGCCTGTCCACCGGCCCCCACCTCCACTTCGAGGTGGTGCTCGACGGCTATTACACCGATCCCGTGCCGTGGCTGGGCGGAAAGCACTGAGGCGCGTTCGCTCCGCAGCCAGTCAACACCCCATCCACTGCGCTAGTCTGACGGGCCATCAGCAGCGTGGGAGGGGTGACGGATGATCGACACCATCGGTACGCAGATCCCCGAGGGCCAGGAGCGGCTGCGCCTGGACGTCGGGGAGGAAGGGCTCGCCACCCTCACCCTCTGCCGTCCCGACAAGCTCAACGCCTGGAGTTGGGAGTCCACCCGCCAGCTGGGCCTGCTGTCCGACCGGATCAGATTCGACGACCGCGTCCGGGTGGTACTGCTCCGGGCCGAGGGGCGGGCCTTCTGCGCGGGAATCGACGTCACCGCGCCGGGCGGTGCGATCACGGGACGCTCGGCGGCGCAGCGCACCCGCAACTACCACGAAGGCATCCGGTGGGCGCACGAGAGGTTCGGGGCCTTCGCACGTCTCCCGCAGCCCGTGGTGGCCGCCGTGCAGGGCTACTGCCTGGGCTTCGGCTTCGAGTTGGCGCTGATGGCCGACATCCGGATCGCCGCGGACGACGCCGTGCTCGCACTGCCCGAGGCCCGGCTGGGCGTCGCCGTCGACGCGGGCGGGGAGCTGCGCATCGCCCGCGACGCGGGGGCGGGCTGGGCCAAACTGCTCGCGCTGACCGGCCGCCGCATCGACGCGGCCACCGCCGAGCGGCTCGGCCTGCTGCAAGAGGTCGTCGCCCCGGCCGAGTTGGCGGAGGCGGCCCGCGCGACCGCCGCCGAGATCGCGGCCAACGCGCCTCTGGCGGTGCAGTCCGTGAAACGCTCCATCGACGCCTACGCGGACGCGGCCATGGCCTCCGCCCTGGACCGCACCGCCCTCGCCGCGGCCCTCACCCTGACCTCCGAGGACGCGAAGGAGGGGTACGCGGCGGGGGCGGAGCGGCGTACCCCTCGGTTCGAAGGAACCTGACCCGCGCTCCGCGGCAGGGCCTACCGACAGCCGTCGGGCCGGAACGGGCCGCGTCCCAGCTGCTCGCGCACGGGGACCACCGGCGGGCTCACCACCCCGCGCCGCTGCCAGTTGGCCCCGTCGACGACGAGGGTGTGCCCGGTGATGTACCGGGCGTAGGGGGAGGCGAGGAACGTCGCCGCCCAGCCCAGCTCACGCGGCAGCCCCACCCGCAGGGCGGGCTGCCGGGCGCCGAGCCCCGGGTGCGGGCCGGCTGACTCCGACCGCGGCACGGCGGACTCCGGATGTGACACGGCGGACTCCGACCGCGGCACGGCAGACTCCTGCTGCGGCACGGCGGACCGCAGGCTCTCCCGGATGTCCGCCGTCATGTCCTCGTGGGGCATCAGCCCCGGGACGAGTCCGTTGACCTGGATCCCGTACGGACCCCACTCCACGGCCAGCGTCTCCACCAGGTTCTTCACCCCCGCCTTGGCCGCCGAACTGTGTGCGAACCCCGGGCCGCCGGTCCACGCGTACGACGCACCGACGCAGACGATCGACCCCGGTGTGCCCGCCGCCAGGTGGCGGCGCCCGAACTCGCGGGTCATGAACCACGTCCCGGTCAGGGTGATGTCGACGACCGCCCGCCAGGCGTTCGGCGACATGTCCTCGGCGGGTACGGGGAAGTTCGCCGCGGCGCTGTTGACCAGTACGTCCGGGGTGCCGTGCCCCGCGAAGACCTCGGCGATCCGCTCCGGGTCCCGGATGTCGCACGTCGCCGTCCGCACCTCGCCGCCCAGGGGCGCCAACTCCGCCCGTGCGCCCGCGAGATGCGCTGCGTCGCGGCTGACCAGCAGCAGGTCCGCGCCCAGCCGGGCGAACTCCGCCGCGATCGCCTTGCCGAGCCCCGTCCCTCCGCCGGTGACGAGCACGGTGCGGCCTTCGTACGTCGCCGGGGGCAGCGCGCTCGCGCCCGGCGGAGGAGGAGCGGGCAACCCCCGCGGCGGGCCGTTCCCGGGATCCGGTTCCTCGGTCGCGTCTGTCATTGCGGCATCCGAGCCCATGCGGCGCGAGAAGGGAAGAGGTGCGGGCCCCGGAGCCCGGCACAAGGACCTTCTTCCTGAATTCCATGCAAAGGGCTGGTAACGAGCCGTGCGGAATTCCTCAAAGCAGCGAGCGGCAGCAAGGAATCCCGTCGGGGACTTTCGACTCCTGCTTCGCTCTAGAGCAAAACCCGGTATGCACCATTCGATGCAGCATGGATCTGTGGAACACCGAGCCGGGGAATTGGTTCCCCGCCGTGCAAGGAGGTCCGTCCATGGTGCGCAAGACATTCACCGCTTCGGCGGTCACCGTCGTCACTGCCGCGGTACTCGCGGTTCCCGCGACCGCGTTCGCCGACGCTGCGTCGCCCTCCCCCGCCGTCACCTCGTCGACGCAGCAGACCGACGAGCAGCAGCAGGCCGACGGCCGACAGCAGCAGCCCGACAAGGCGCAGGTCTCCGCGCAACTGTCGTCGCCCGGCGACCCGGCCGGTTTCCGGGCCGGGGAGAGCGTGACCATCACGGCCACGACCTCGGGCAACGCGTCCGGCGGCGTCACCGCGTCGTCCTCCGCGTTCGGCACGACCCGTCTCGCCCCGACCGACGGATCCGGCTCCACCTGGACCGGCACGGCGACCGTCTCCAAGAACGCCGGCATCGGCACCCTGCCGGTGAAGATCGTGGCGGACTACGGCGACACCGGCGCCCGGACCACCGTCGGTATCCTGGTCAACACGGTCACCACGCCCGACCCCGACCCCACTCCCACCCCCGTCCCGCAGCCGGCCTCCATGAGCCTGTCGACCGACGGCGGGAAGCCCGGGGACCAGGTCCGGGTCACCATCGACAAGGGCGACCTCAAGGGCAGCGCCCGTATCGAGTCCGGCGCATTCGGCGGCAGCGTCAACCTCAGCCCCGAGCAGGGGACTTCGAGCTGGTACGGCACGGCCACCATCTCGGCGAACGCCAAGCCGGGCTACTACCGGGTGGACGGCTTCGTCGGGAACCGGAAGGTCGACTCCGTCAAGTTCGGCATCGCCGACGCCACCACCAACCCCAACCCCAAGCACCAGCACCAGCACCAGCACCAGCACCAGCACCTCAACGTCCACCACGACGTCCGCCACCACGCGGCGCCCGTGAACATCGACGGCCGCAAGGTCCCGAAGGGCGCCGTCAACGCGGGCGCCTCCGACATCGCCCCCGTCTCCGCCTCCGACCCGGGCCTCGACACCGGGCTCGTCGCAGGTGCAGCGGGCCTCTCGGCCGCCGTACTGCTCGGAGGTACGGTCCTGTGGCGCCGCCACCATTCGAGGAACGCACCCCGCTGAAACGGCTGGGCATCCCGGAGGAGGCCGCCGACGCGGGATCCGGAAGCGCCCGGGTTCCGGCGGTCCCGCGCGCGTCGCCGTGGCGGGCGCGCCCGGGTGCCCATGTCGGACATTGCATCCGCCACCCTCGGCCCCGGCCGACCGATCGTCCGCCCGCCGGGCTGCCGGGCTCCGGCAGCCCCTGGGCCCCCTCTTCCTGAGGCGGTTGGCCCCGGCGACGATCTGGCTGTAGCTTCAAGGCGCGGCGTGAACGATCCCATCGTCTCGATCACCTCCTCCCCAGCGGCATCAACAGCGGTTGCTCGACGACGAAGTACTCATCCGAGGTTCGCGACCGCGAACCGTTCCTGCGCCGCCCGTCGATACGGGTCCCACTGCGCGACCTGTCCGCGCCTCTCTGCCGTCCGCCGGGCCTCTTCCCCGGGCCGAGAGCCGCCCCTCCCTGCCCCGCAGGGCGATCCCCGTGTCTGCTCCACGTCACCACAGCAGCTTCCGGCCTCCGCCGGTTGCTGCCGCCCGGCTGCGACCGCAACGACTGGGCCGAGCCACTTCGAAGGGATCATTGTGAAGTTGAGCGAGTTGCTGGCCGGACAGGAACACCACGTACTCCAGGGCGACCCGAGCACGACTTCGATCACCGCGGGCGCGACCTTCGACGTCGACCGGGTCACGCCGGGGTCCGTCTTCGTCGCCGTACCCGGGCACCGGGAGGGCGGGCCCGCCTCCGTGGCCGCGGCGCTCGCCCGCGGAGCCGCCGCCGTCCTCGTCGAAGAGACGGATCCGGCACTTCCGGAGACGCTGTGGCCCGCGAGCA
>NZ_JBSGZD010000236.1:0-12467 GCF_053610825.1 Streptomyces sp. NPDC054863
GCGTTGGAGAGGGCAGTGCCCCCGAGCACTACCTCCATCAGACGGCCCCCGGTGAACGTGCACACCCGGGGGCCGTCTGGCAGCACACACACCGCTCGTGGCGAGGCTGCGACTTCGACTTCACCGGAATCATCATCGGCGGCAACATGGATTTCAGGGGCGCGGCGTTCACCGGCGGCCACGTGGACTTCAGCGGCGCGACGTTCACTGGTGGCACCGTGAACTTCAGGAATGCGGCGTTCACCGGCGGCACCGCGGACTTCGGTACTGCCAGCGGGTCAGCGCCGTCCTGTTTGGTTCCGTCCAACGCCTCCGTCCCCTTGCCGCAGAACCTCGCCTTCCTCGCGCATGGCGTCAAGGTGGTTCCGGCTAGTCTGCTGCCCCGTGTGCGCAGCCGTTCGTACCTGGCGTTGGGTACATGCACCGGTGTACCGGTGTGGAGCGGATCGTGTGGGCGGGCGTGCTGGAACGGGCGCGGACGGTTGTAGTTGGGTACGGCGCGCACGGGTGCACGCTGCGTCAGGTGTATTACCACCTCGTCACCGAGGGGGTGCTGCCGCATACTGCCCCGGCGTACCGGCGGCTGTCGTCCCGGTACGCCGAGAAGGACACCCTTCGCTCGCTGATCACGCGGTGGGTGGGCCCGCTGGGGGTGCCGGTCCTGGTCGTGCGGGGCTACGGCATCCAGACGTACGCGGACGTCGTCCGGGCGCGTGCCGCGCGGGACCCGCGCCCGGCCGTTCTCTCCTACTGCGGGGACCTCGATGCAAGTGGTGAGGACGTCGAACGGGACTTCGTCGCGCGCACCGACTGTTGGAGGCGGGTGGAACGCATCGCCCTGACTCTCGATCAGGTCACCGGGTACGCGCTGCCGCCCGCCGTCCCTGCCGGTGGCCTTCTATGCGCGGCTTAACGGTCGGAGATCTGCATTTCGGGCCGGCCGTCTCCAACTGCTCGTTGTAAAAGTTGTTGCACAAGCCCTCGGGGCGGGCATCTCCCGTGTATGCGTGGGGTGTTGCGGGTCGAGGCGTTGTGGGTGGAGACCTTCACCGGGCTGCGGATGGACCGGTTCGTGAAGCTGGTGAAGGTGGTGCGCGAACGCGGCGGCAACGGCCCCGGCGGAGGCCGGGTCATCCACCGGCCGCGCCCGCGGCTGACCCTGGAGCCCACCCCGCGGCCGGTTACTGACACCGGCCGGCTGTGGATCGTGGACGGCACCCTGGTCCCGGTCCGTGACCGGGGCGTGGGCGCGTCCTCGCGGAACCATCGCTTCTCGGCGAACGTGCAGGTCCTTATCGACGCCGACACCCGCCTGGTGATCGCCACCGCCCGCCCGGTGCCCGGCAACAACGCCGCGCACCGCTGGGTGCGGGCCCGGGTCGAGCACACCTTCGCCCGGATGAGGAACCCGAAGATCCTCCGCGACTGCCGCCAGAAAGGACCCGGCCTCCACCACGCCGTCCAGGTCGTCGCCACCCTGCACAACCTCGCCCTCACCGGATGAAAACCCCAGGCCAGAACCGCCCACCGGCCTGCCCGCGCCCACCCTTGTGCAACAACTTTGCTTGTTCTTTAACCTGAGCGCAGTCGGGCGCGCAGGACTGCCGCACCGTCCCCCTCAAGGTCCTCGCAGGCCGCTGCGCGGCCTGCCATCCCCATTACCAGCGAGAGGGTCGGCCCCCGGAGCAGATCCCCCGAGCCGGTGGTGAACGGTCCGTCTGTGGCCTCGACCCGCAAGCCCGCGATCGCAGTGTTGCTCGCGACGGTGAAATCGCGGCTGGCGAAGAACCGGGCCACGGCGGTCGTCGTGGCCACCGGGGGTGTCCGTACAAGACCCAATGGCCGACGGATGTCCTCGCTGTGGACGACTATTTCGCCCAGCCAGGCCGCAGTATGTCCTGTCGGTCCGGCAGGCCCGGCGACAACTTCGCGAAATCGCCGCAAGGTGTCTTCAGGTGTAGCACCACGGTGCCCTGCGAGTCGTCGGTCGTTGTGCAGATCGGGGTCGAACCGAGCGGCCAGCATGCTCAGCAGCCAGCGCCACATCCTCGTGCCGGCACCTGCCGTCAGATGTGCTACTACCTCCTCCACGGTCCAGCGTTCACACAGTGATGCTTTCGCCCACTGGGCCTCGCTGAGCCCGGTGAGGTCTTGAGCGAGCGCGGACCGCTCGACGTGGATCGCCCTTTCCAGAGCTTTCCGGTTTTCCAGAACGTGTGGTTCAGCCATAGGGCAGCCTCCAGAGATCGGGTGTCCTCCATCTGACTCCTATCGCCGCCCAAACTCATCGACTGCACCCGCGTAGCGAGCCCCATT
The DNA here is from genome assembly GCF_053610825.1 of Streptomyces sp. NPDC054863. Taxonomy (NCBI): domain Bacteria; kingdom Bacillati; phylum Actinomycetota; class Actinomycetes; order Kitasatosporales; family Streptomycetaceae; genus Streptomyces; species Streptomyces sp. NPDC054863. Next base: position 2,317 of record NZ_JBSGZD010000236.1, read on the forward strand.
CGACCTTCCAGTTGAACAAGACGAAGGTCGGGAGGATGAGTCTGCTGGCTGAAGCCGTGGTAGGAGAAGCGTCCCGCTTCCGGGGCGAGTTATATGCGTGCCTGACCGGCCGTGGCGACGAGCTGTTCGAGCTGGCGGATGCGGTGCTGTGTGCGCCCGGTGCAGTGAACTCGGCGGTCGAGCTGACGCTCCTGCCCGAGCACCGGCGCGGGCACGGTGCGATGTACGACGGCCTGAACCAGGGCCGGATCAACACGGACCGGCTGCGGTCGCTGCTGGCCAGCCTGCCGCTGCCCCGATTCCCGGACGGGCGCCTGGTCCTGGCCGTCGACGTCTCGCCGTGGCTGCGGTCGGACGTGATCACTCCGGAGGCCGGGCTCCGCTACACCCGCTTCTTCCACCCCGGCCCCACGGACAGCGACGACGTATCCGGCTGCAGCATGGAGACATCGTGACCGACCACCACGCGCACCTGCTCGCCGCCATCGTCGCGCTCGGCGGTGAGCTGGAGCTCCCAGCTACCCGTAACGGGCGCTTCAGGGGCGCGGTCGTCCCAGAAGGCTGCGCGGTCAGCGCCGGCCGCCGCCGATGCGGCGGTCGTCGGCCAGTCCGGTAAGCGGGCCGAACTCGCGGGCAAGCTGGTTCCACGTCAGAACCTCGCCACAGCGGGCGGGGAACTCCTTCGGGTTGAACTCGGGCATGGTCCAGGTGCCGGTGCCCCGGTCCCGCAGCCACAGGTCCCCGTCACCGTCGACCACAGTCGGCGGGACCGGTACGGGCTCGGCCTGATCGGTGGGCTCCCAGGTGACCCGGCCCGGGTGGGAAACGCGGCGCAGCTCGGTGGTGACCAACCGCGCGGCCAAGTCACGGGTGGACTCTTCGGCGTCCTTGACCGACGCGAGTCGGAATGCGTCGTCAAGTACGGGCAGGGCTGGATTCTTGCTGCGCTTTGAACTCATAGGCTGAACTACCTCCGGTGGGGGGCGTCACATTCGTTGTGGCGCTCCGTAGAGGAACACGGTATCCGAGGCGGGAGCCGGGTCGGCTACGACCACTGTCCAGGCGGAGGCGCTGGCACACCGGGCGGTGGGGCTGGTCGATTCGCAGGCGGATCCCCTCGGCCTCGGCGTAGGCGAATGCATTCGCCAGGGTGCGCAGTGCGCAGCCTGACGCCGGACGGTCGGGGACGACGAAGCCACGTGCGGCCGGCAGCGGGTGGATCTCGCTGATGGCCCGGGAAATCGCGGAGGGGCTGTGCCGTACAGCTCGGCCGGCGCGACGTGCGGGAGCCCGGTGCGCAGATGCACCAGCGTGACCAGCACACGGTCGGTGAAGACCAGGTTGTGCTTCGGTCCGGCACCAGCGTCCCACTGCCTCTCGGCACCACGTCGCTCACGTAGTGCGGACTCCTACCGGGCGAGCCACCGGCCCGTCAGCTCCTCCATCAGTCCGCCGAGATGCGCACGGGAGACGTCGCTGAAGGCAGGGTGAGACAAGGCCGCACGAACCCGTGGAGGCGACACATCCGATGAACTCGTGCGATCCGCTTCAGGTCACGGGTGCGTCCGCCCGGTCTGTGGTCGGCGGAGATAGACCGGTCTGTGGTCGGCGGAGATAGAACAGCTCCGGGTCGCCCTCATCGAGACCGTGGAGAATGCCAACCGGGCTCCATCCGGCTTTTCGGAGCAGCCGCTGCATCGGCTGGTTGGAGACGTTGGTCGAGGTGAAGAGCTTCGGTGTCGTGCACGAGGCGGCCACGGCGTCCAACAACCGATGACCAACGCCCCTGCCGCGGGCCGATGGGGCCACCATGAGCATCGTGACGAAGCCCTGCTCGAAGAACGTGTACTCAACCACGCAGTAGCCAAGCAGACCAGACACGTCTTCTGCTACGACCACCAGGCCCTGCCGGCACCATCTTCGGATACTGGCCTGTCTCCCGACATCACCTGCGACCGCGACCGAATCGATCCCAACCAGCACGTCCCCATCCGACTCACTCGCGCTGCGCACAACGAACTTGCCGAGGGCTACTGCATCGTCCATGAGCCCATGCTCTCAGTTCGCCTTGTAGGCCTGTCCTGAAGCTTCCCCGTGCTCTTGGACACGTGATCGTTGTGCCGCGAGGGTGTGCTGGTGCAGTTGTCGGGTCTCGGCCGGCGTGAGGTAGCCGAGGTCTGTGTGTGTGCGCAGGCGGTGGCGGTTGCAGAAGGTCTCGATGAAGGCGAAGACTTCGGTCCGGGCGCTCGCGTGGTCGGGTCGGACGCGGGTGCCGATCTCTTCTTTGAGCAGGGCCCAGAAGCTCTACGCGGCGGCGTGGTCGAAACATGATCCGGTCCGTCCGCAACTCTGGGGAAGGCCCAACTGGCCGAGCGTGTGGCGGAGTTCGGCCGACAGGCGAGATGGAGCCGGCCCCCGGCCGTCGGGGGGAACGTGATGTCGCTGACCAGCGTGGTTGCGGGAGTGTCGGCGTGGACGTCGCGGCCGATCAGGTCCGGGGCCGGCCGGGGCTTCTTGTCCGGCCTCGTCAGCGAGCGGCGCTTGCGGCCAGGGGCACCCTGGATGCCGCGTGCGCGCATGAGGCGGGTGTTGCGCTTGCGGTTCACACGGCGTCCCGGTCTGCGGAGTTGTGCCTGGACGCGGGACTCCGCAGGTAGTGCGGGAGGCGGCATGGATGACGGTGATCTCGTGGGCGAGGGCGTCGTCGGCCGTCTTCCGGGCGGCGCGGTTCTTCGCCGCCGACCGCCAGGCGCAGAAAGAGGAGCGGGCCACGTTCGTTCAGCAGCCGGCACAGGAAAGCAACACTGCGGGTGGTCTTCTCCGCCTCGATGAACGCGTACATGCCGTTCACCGCTCGCTCTCCTTCGCGAAGAAGACCGCGGCTTTTCGCAGGGCCTCGATGGTCCTGGCCTGCTCGGCGTTCTGCTTCCGGAGCCGCTTGAGCTCGTCGCGTCCGGCCGTGGTCGGCTCACCGGGCCGGCCCTCGCCCCGGTCTGCCTTGGCCCGCCGGCACCGGCCGCGCAGGGACTCCGTGCTGACCCCGAGTTCTCGGGCGACGGCCGTGACCGTCCTGCCTGAGGAATCGACGCGCGCGATCGCGCCCCGCTTGAAATCCTCGGCGTACCGCTTCGTGTACGTGCTTCCCACCTGGTGCTACGTCCTCTGGAACCTCAGGTCCCAGTCTCCAGGGTCCGCGATCAAGAGGAAGGTTCACAACGCCGACCAGCAGGGTCTTTGCGGGCAGTGTCCCAGACCTTTTCGAACTCCTCGCAGGTCAGCGGTTGTGGGTCGTGTCCTTCCCACTCCGAGGTCGACAGTTCCGCCGTGCCCCCGAACTTGCTGCCGTACTCGTCCGGACGGCCGACGTCGCGGGCCTGCTGCCATTCGAGGAGGGAGGAGGCAGTGATCGGAGTCAGCTCCCGTCCTTGGAGCTCGATCTGCCGAATCACCCAGGTGGGCAGCCCGACGGAGCACTGTGGCGACGGTGTCCGGATGGACTGGCGGGAGTCAACGGTGGGGCGGACGTGGCCGCTCACCGCTCACCACTGCCATGCCTGACGGTCCCTGTAAGGCGCTCGGGCCCCGCTGTGTGAGGGGTCGGGCCGCAATGCGAGCGTGGTGATTATGACCACTGACATACCAGCAGATGTGCGAGTCACGCGGGCATGGAGCCGGATCGTGGAATGGCTGACCGAGTACGCCCCGCCGTCGTACGCGGCGCTCAGGCCTGGTGCCTCCGACGACGAGATCGTGGCTCTGGAAGAAACCCTCGGCGTGAACGTCCGGGAGGAGTTGAAGGCGCTGTGGCGGCTGTCCGCCGGTGAGGACGGCGTAGACGGTTCGGGGCTCATGCTGGGCGGCTGGACCCTGATGCCGCTCAACGCCGTGATCGAGGTCCACCAGATGCAGATGCGGTTCCAGGAGGAGAACGGCGAGGACACCGCCGAGGACGAGGACACGCTGGTGCTGTGGAAGCCATCGTGGATACCGTTCTGCTCCTTCCACCCCGACGACACCGTCTACGGCCTCTACCTGAACGGTGAGACCGGGGAAGTGTGCCGGTGGACCAGGTTCGGGGAGCGCGAGCGGGAGTACGAGTCGCTGCCCGCCTACCTGGAACTCATGGCGATCAGCCTGGAAGCCCCCTTGGCGGCGGCCGGCCCGGAGAAGCCCGGCATGCTGCGCGGCGCCTTGGTCTGGGGACTCCCTGACGAGGAGCGTAGCGAGCAGTTGGTGCGCCACCTTGGCCAGGCCTCACCGCGCCATCCCGCGAAGACTCTCGGCGCGATCCGGGAAGCTCTGCCCGGCGATGAGTGTGCGGAGTTCGACGAGCAGCGCGATGCCCTCGACCTGGCCGACCCTGAGGCCCCCACCGCCTTCCGGGACCGCTGGTGGGAGCGTGCCGTGCAGGCCCAGCAGGAGCTGGAGGGCGACGTTGCCGCCGCGCTGGGCGGGAACATCATGGTCGAGCCCGGCCGCAAGCTGGCGCCGGAGTACGAGGCCATGCTGCCGCCCGCCATCCGCCACCGCCCGCCGTCCATGGACGACATCCGCTCCGCACTGCGCCACGAGAACGTCCGCACACGGTTCGACCGGGATTTCATGGACGCGATCCCGCCGCACTATCCTGCGCTGCTGCTGCGCTGGTGGGACATCGCCCGCCTGATGGCCGACCCTCGCGGTGATCGGGCCGTACGCGCTGTCATCAACGGCCGCCACGCCTCGGGTTAGGACGTACCGAAGGGCACAGTCACTGACCTGCGCCGTCTCACGGCCGCTTCACCAGCGAAACGTTCGCCAGGGGGCATCCGCTCCCCCGCCGAGCTCGTCCCGCGGGAGACCGACCTCGATGACGCCGAGGTCGATGCGGCGATCGCCCTGATGGAGGAGATGGCCTCCGACGACGCCCTGGACGGTTACCAGGACCATTACCGCGAGGCGCTGGAGGAGCTGCTTGCCGCGAAGGCTGGTAGGAGCCCGCTGGTGCGGCACCCAGCGGCGCACGGCCGTCGGACAACGTCGCGCGTCCGGTTCGCTGACCGCATGGGCCGAACGGGCCAGTGGCAGCCCGGGGAGAAGAACGAGACGTTCCCGGTGTGTGTTGCGGACCACGGACCTCCCGAGGCCGACCGTGCCCCCAGGGCGCGAGCACAGCCCATGGCGGACACGTGAGGCCCTGTCTCCCCGATCAAGACCGGAGAGACAGGGAAGGGGGAAAAGAGGGTGTTCAGGTGGTCTTGATCGCTCCGCCGTCGATGACGTGGTCGGCACCGGTGGTCGCGGCGGCGAGCGGCGAAGCGAGGTATGCGACGAGGGTCGCGACCTCGTCCGGTTCGACGAGCCGGTCGATGAGCATGCCCATCGCCGTAGGCAGACCGGCCAGGAGGTCGGCTTGCGGGATGCCCATGGATGCGGCCAGCTCAGCGCCGTAGCCGGTCGGGCTCTCCCACATGTCGGTGCGGACCGGACCGGGCGAGACGGTGTTCACTCGCACCCCCTTCGGGCCGAACTCGTGGGCGAGGGCCTTGCTGAACGCGGTCAGTGCGGCCTTGGCCGTCGTGTAGGCGATGGGGCCGCCGTGCGGGACGCGGGCGCCCATGGAGGACACGTTGACGATCGCGCCGCGAGCGGCCAGCAGGGCGGGCATGGCCGCGCGGGTCACACGGATGGTCGCGAAGAAGTTCAGGTCCACCACCTGTGCCCACTGCGCGTCCGTCAGGTCGAGGAAGCCGCCGCTCAGACCGCCGTCACCACCGCCGATGTTGTTGACCAGGATGTCGATGCCGCCCAACTCGGCCATGGCCTGGGTGACGAGGTGCTCGGCTCCGGCGGGATCGGACAGGTCCACCGCTACTGGCGTCGCGCCGACGGCCTCCAGTTCCGGGGTGGGAGTGCGGGCTGCCGCGACGACCCGGACGCCCTCGGCGGTCAGGGCCCGGACGACGGCCAGCCCGATGCCGCGGCTGGCGCCCGTAACCAGGGCGGTCTTGCCGTTCAGTTGCAGATCCATGGTGTCCCTCCACAAATAAAAGCATCTTGCATGTCGCACAGAACGTAGAACATGCGACACTGATGTTGCAACTTGCTGGTGAGTTGGCACATGGACGTACCATCGTCGGGTCATCCGCCGAACCAGAAGGGGCCGTACTCCCATGGCGCTGCCTGCCTCCGCCAAACCGCTCCGCGCCGACGCCGAGCGCACGGTCCGCACGATCCTCGAAGCCGCAGAGCGGGTACTGTCCACGAACCCGGCGGCGCCGATGGAACAGATCGCCGAGGCCGCCGGGGTCGCCCGGACCACCGTGCACCGGCGGTTCGCCTCGCGGGAGTCCCTGATCGCAGCACTGGCCGCATGGGCGACACAGCGGTTCCACGACGCCGTCGAAGCTGCCCGGCCGGACACCGCCCCGCCTGCCGTCGCGCTCTACCAGGTCACCGCGAACGTGCTGCGCGTGAAGATCGGATGGGGCTTTGCCATGGGCGCCCTTCCCACCGACGCGCCCGAGGTCGCGCGGGTGCACGCCGCGGTGCTGGCCCAGTGCGAGCGGCTGTTCACCCGGCTTCGCGACGCCGGTCTGCTGCGGCCCGACACCGATCTGGACTGGGCGCGGCGCGTGTACTACGCGCTCATCCACGAGGCAGCGGCCGAAGCACCGGACACGGACGCCGCCGTGGACACCCTCGCCACGCGGGTGGTCGACACCCTGCTGCACGGCATCGGCACGCCGGCCGCCCCCTGATACCAGCCCCTCGGCCCGCGGTCCGACACGGGAAATGCAGCCTGGGCACAGTGCCTCGCCAGCGAGGCGACTCGTTGTCTGAAGTCATGCTCAGCAGAGGGGATCCGACCGACGAGGAGTGGGCCGTGTGGGAGCCCCTCCTGCCCAAGCGCAACAACCGGTGCGGCCGTTGGCGAGATCACCGACAAGTCATCAACGGCATCGTCCACCGGCGTTACCACGCACGCCGTGAGCACCCCTGTGTCTGTCCCGACCCGGGCCGGCTGGAATACGGCCCCACCGCCTGACCGGGGCCCTGAGCCCCAGGGCCGCCTGGCGAATCACGGCGAAGCGAACAAAAGCCCGGCAGGGATACCGTGCCGCCATGCCGCTGTCACCCGACGACGAACTCCGAGACCGCGACGCCCCGGTCGCATTCCTCCGCGACCTCCACCGAGACTTCCCACAGCGCTGCCACGAGTGGGAGAACCCCACGCTCGACCGCTACCTGGAAGCCACGGCCGCGTGGGTCGAAAGCTCAGACAACTGGTACCGGAACCTCGACCAGGAACTGCCGCCCGAGGGCAACTGGACCTACTTCGCCCGAGCCCTCACGGCCGCAACCGTCTACGAGTGAGAGGACCTCAACCGATCAATAACTTCCCGCAGAAAGAACGACGCCCCAAGGGACTCCAGCCGAAATGCGGGCGCGGGGCACCCTGTTGCCAGGCAGTCGGACACTGCCCGGGTTCCACTGCATGTGCCTCGGAGACGTCCGCTTTGAAGTATTCGACCGGGACGGTGAGCGGCTCGCAGTCGTCGTCCTGCACCACGGTGCAACCCCGAGGTGGGGGCAGTGGGAGAGCGACGCCGTCCTCGCCGACGGCCGCCTGCTCCTGGCATGGCTGGACAGGCACGGCATGCCCAGCCCCAGCCAGCAGTTCGAAGCCGACCGGCGACGAGCAGAGGAAGGGACCGAGGAGGAGGAGCGCCACTGGCTGGCCGCGATGCCCGCCGGGCTGGAAGGGCTCGCCGACCGGGTCTGCGCACTCTCCCGCACCGGCGGCAGCCCCTCCCCCGGACTGCTCGCGGAACTCACGGACCGACTGCAGCTGGCATGCCCCGACCCCGTGGAGCGAGTACTGGCCCTGCTCCACCGGTACGGCTCCGGCAGCGGGCGCTGCTCCGGCTACCCCGCCCACGAGGGCACGCCCGACGAGCTGCTCGGCAGGGTACCGATCACCGACCTGCTCACCGGCCTGACCGACCCGCGGGCCGGCGACCGGCACGACGCCGGAGCCGTACGACATCTGGTGGGCTGGAAGACTCGCCCGCGCCAGAAAACGGGACATCGCCGGCCTACCCGAACCGCTGCGCGCCCGACTGCTGGCACACGCCCGCCGCTCGGGAGACTCCGACAAGCAGGGCCGCGCAGAACGGGGGTGGGCACCCCCCGCGGGGTGAGCCTGTCCTCGTCTCCTCCAGCGCGCCCGGGTCATGGGCAGGCATGAGCAATCATCCCGATGTCCCTGGGCCAAGACCGGTGCGAGGATGCGATCCTCGGTGGGTGTAGCTCCTTCGGAGGGACGCCCCCCGCACAGTGCTGCGAGTCCGCACATGTGGTGTGATCCTTCCGGCAGTTCCTGTCGGCCTGCCGCTCATCAGCGACGACCGCTCTGCCGATCTTGATCGTGCTCGACATGCCGACCTGAGGTGTGCCGGCGAGGGGCAGCCGCAACGCCGACGGCCGGGTTGCCAACGTGCCGACTCAGCCCGTCCCTCCAGAAGAGCTCCACCCTTCTTCGATCGGCGGCGGCCGGCCCGCCTGCTTCTGGAGCACGTCGGTCCCAAGGGCTTCGGGGAGCTGAAGGCGGCCGGACCGAACGGCGTGTACTTGACCGGCCTTCTCTGCACCGACAGCGAGATCGAGGCCGTCATCGAAGCGCCGGCCGAAGACCTCATCGCGTTCCGACAAGTCCTCGCCCAGGTGCTCGGCTACGGACGTGCGGACGCCGGGCCCACGCGTGCAGGCATCTGATCGGCCTCTCCTTGAGGCTCGGAAGCGCCCTGCCCAACGAGCCAGAGATGATGCAGTTGACACCCCAGCATCTCGCGGCCGACCGGCCGCGCAGCCACACACTTGACCGTCACCACCCGCCTGCGCTTTCTATCTGTACCGCCAGCCACACGAGCGGTGCCGCTGCCAGAACGATCAGCACCAGACAACACGGTACCTGGGACGGCCCCTTGAGTGGCTCGGCCGCTACCTGCGCGGCCACTCGGCGCACGTCGTCGGCGTTGTACCGCACCTGGTGGGCGTACCCCGTAGTGGTCAGCCAGCTATCCGTTGCTATCCGCACCCCATGGGCCACCGCATTCACATACACCGAGTGAGTACGGACGCCCGGCCACAAGTAGCTCACCTCGCGAGCCGTCAGCATGTCCTTCTCTTCGTGCGCCATATTCCGCCTTTCCCCCGGCAGCCGGTGGCACGACATCATGAACTGTCGCACAGTCAGGCGCAGTTCGTTCCCCTGGCGATCCTCGGTTTTCCGACGCGGCGATCCGCTTCCCGGGCCCCGAACGCCTGGCGCGAGCGGGCTGGCCCTCGTCATCGAGAACGGGCGGTCAGGGTCTGACCGCCGCCCTGCCCCGAATCACGGCGCCGGGGCGTGAGCACCATCAGTGCAGTCAACAAGCCCATGCGCCCCGCCTTTCAGCCACCACGGACAATCGAGGCCCGTCTCACGCCATTTGCTCCAAGGAGTGCGCCCGGGATGTCGCAGGGGAGGCCCAGCCGTTCATCAGCGCATATCCATGGGGGGCAGCTGCACGTTGATGATCTTTCACCCTGTCGAGCAGGTTCTTCGTCCTGCTGCTTGTAGTCATCGTTGGCTGTCACAGCACTGAGATACGGGGGGGCAGGTCAAGAGTGGCAAGGCCGAAATCGATCGCCTCGCACGTCGCGCCAACTATTCGCGCTGTGACGACGTGCTTGTCCAGAAGGTCGGCGAAGGACGGTCCGAACTCCGTGCGGGAAAGGACATGGTGGTCAGCTGCACGGGGCCCAGGGTCGCGATTCCCACCCGCCCGTCGAGGTCCGCCACGCAGTCGTCGGCGATCCGAGTGGGCACGGCGCCCCGATTCACAACATCGCACAAGCACTCGACCCGGTATTCCGGCGGTAGTCCCGAAGTATCGAAAACCTGGTAGCCCATAGTCCCCCTGCGGTCAGTCGGCGCACCAGTGTGCGACGCCGAGGCCCCGTCGTCGTGGAGATCAATCGGGTTGGCTTGGTCAGTCCGGTCAATGGCTGACGCTGCGTCGGCTCGCTCTGCATCGGCTGACCGGTCCGTGGGCGACGGCTGTCGCGAGAACGGGTACGGGAGGTCCCGTGCGGGACGCGGGGCACCGTGCCGACCGGCCTGGAGC
>NZ_JBSGZD010000237.1:0-12451 GCF_053610825.1 Streptomyces sp. NPDC054863
CTCTCTCCCTTCACGCCTTCACATCACGCCTTCGAACTCCCCGAGGACCGCCATGCCCCCGCCCGACCACACCCCCGACGAATTCCGCACGCACCGACCGGAGTTGTCCGTACCGGAGGACTTCGACGCCTTCTGGCAGAAGACCCTGGACGAAGCCCGCGCACACGGCGGAGCGGTGCGGGCCGAACTGGTCACCGACCAGTACCTGCTGAGCACCGTCGAGGTGTACGACGTGCGCTTCCCCGGCTGGAACGGCGAGCCCGTGGCCGCCTGGCTGCTGTGCCCGCGCGGCGCCGCAGGGCCGCTGCCGGTCGTCGTCTCCTACGCCGGATACAGCGGTGGCCGCGGGCTGCCGCACGACCACCTGGTGTGGTCGGCGGCCGGTTACGCACAGCTCGTCGTCGACAGCCGCGGCCAGGGCCACGCCACCCCGGACCGGGGCGAGGGCGACGGCACCCAGTGGTCCGGGGGCTTCATGACCCGCGGCATCGACTCACCCGACCACTACTACTACCGCCGCCTCATGACGGACTGCGTGCGCGCCGTGGACGCGGTCGCCGAACTCCCGGGGGTGGACAGCAACCGGGTCGTCGTGGCGGGCGGCAGCCAGGGCGGCGGCCTGACCCTGGCGGTCGCCGCCCTCGCCTCGGAGAAGGTGGTGGCGGCGATGGTCGACGTCCCGTTCCTGTGCCACTTCCGCGAGGCGACGCGGACCAGCCTGGAGGGCCCGTACCAGGAGATCGTCGAGTACCTCCGCCGGCACAGTCCGCACCGCGTCGAGCAGGCCTTCGAGACGCTCGACTACTTCGACGGCGCCCACTTCGCCACCCGTGCGAGCGCCCCGGTCCTGTTCAGCGTCGGCCTCATGGACCCGGTCTGCCCGCCCGCCACGGTGTACGCCGCCTTCCACCACTACGCGGGAGCGGACCGGACCATGACCGTCTGGCCCTTCGCCGACCACGGCGGCGGCCACGGCCACAACACGGCGGCCCAGCTGAAGTGGCTGCACCAGCGTGGGGCCGCGCAGCAGCAGTAGTTGAAAAATGTCTCAACCAAACGGCAACCTCCTGCGCTCCGGCGGCAACTGGAAGGCAACACCGGCTCCGTTCTCCGCGGCCGGTGCCCCCCACCTTCCAGAAACGGACGAGCAATGAGCAAGCAGCAAGCCTCGAAGCACCGCCGTCGCAAGGTTCACCTTGCCGTGGGTGTGCCGCTGGCGCTGGGCACCGCCGGACTCCTCGCCTACGGCGGCGCCTTCGGCACCTTCGGCGAGGACGCCGAGCCCCACGCGGCAGCGGCGCCGATACCCGTCGCCGCGAGCGCCGTACCCGACGAGGCCGCGGCCAGGCCCGCCGTGCCCCGTGGCGCACCGGTCCCCGCGCCCGAGACCGGCCGGGCCGCCACACTCGGCGCGCAAGCCGCCCGGTCCGGGCGGTACTTCGGGACCGCGGTGGCCGCCGGAAGGCTCGGGGACAGCACGTACTCCACGATCCTGAACCGCGAGTTCACCTCGGTCACGGCCGAGAACGAGATGAAGCGGGACGCGACCGAGCCCGCCCGAGGCACGTTCACCTTCGGCCCCGCCGACCGGATCGCGAGCCAGGCGGCGGCCCGCAAGCAGCGCCTGCGCGGACACACCCTGGTGTGGCACTCCCAACTGCCCGACTGGGTCGCCTCCATCAAGGACGCGAACACCCTGCGCGGTGCGATGAACAACCACATCTCCACGGTGGTGAACCGCTACAAGGGCAAGGTCTACGCCTGGGACGTCGTCAACGAGGCGTTCGAGGACGGCCCCGGCGGAAAGCTCCGTCCCTCGGTGTTCCAGAAGGTGCTGGGCGACGGCTTCATCGAGCAGGCCTTCCGCACGGCACGGGCCGCCGACCCCCAGGCCAAGCTCTGTTACAACGACTACAACACCGACAACTGGACCGACGCCAAGACCCAGGGCGTCTACCGCATGGTGCGCGACTTCAAGGCGCGCGGGGTGCCCATCGACTGCGTCGGCTTCCAGTCCCACTTCGGCGCCGAGGGCCCGCCCGCCAACTACCGTACGACGCTGGCGAACTTCGCCGCCCTCGGCGTGGACGTCCAGATCACCGAACTGGACATCGCACAGGCCCCGCCTGCCGGCTACGCGACGTCGGTGAAGGCCTGCATGTCCGTGGCCCGCTGCACCGGCATCACCGCCTGGGGCATCCGCGACAGCGACTCCTGGCGCGTCAAGGAGAGCCCGCTGCTGTTCGACGGCAGGGGCAAACAGAAGCCCGCCTATCCTGCGACGCTCACCGCGCTGGGCGGCGGCAAGTCGGCCGGTGCGCTGCCGTCCTCCTTCCGCTGGACTTCCAGCGGACCGCTGATCGGCCCCAAGCCGGACGCGGCCCACAAGGTCGCCGCGCTCAAGGACCCGACGGTCGTCCGGCACGACGGCAAGTACCACGTGTTCGCCAGCACCGCGAGCAAGTCCGGGTACAACCTGGTGTACCTGAACTTCAAGGACTGGTCCCAGGCCGGGGAGGCCACCCACCACTACCTCGACCGCACCGCGATCGGCGCCGGGTACCGGGCCGCCCCGCAGGTCTTCTACCACACGCAGCAGCGCCTGTGGTACCTCGTCTACCAGACCGGCAACGCCTCGTACTCCACCAACCCCGACATCAGCAACCCCCACGGGTGGAGCGCCCCGCGCCACTTCTACCCGGCGATGCCCGACATCATCAAGCAGAACATGGGCAAGGGCAATTGGGTCGACATGTGGGTGATCTGCGACGCCGCCAACTGCTACCTGTTCTCCTCCGACGACAACGGTCACCTGTACCGCTCGCAGACGACCGTCGGCCAGTTCCCGAAGGGGTTCGGCAACACCGTCATCGCGGCGAAGGACTCCAAGTTCGCCATGTTCGAAGCGAGCAACGTCTACAAGGTGCAGGGCAAGAACCAGTACCTGCTGCTCGTCGAGGCCATCGGCTCGGACGGCCGGCGCTACTTCCGCTCCTGGACCACCGGCAGCCTCGCCGGATCGTGGTCGCCCCTGGCCGCGACCGAGGGCAACCCCTTCGCCAAGTCGAACAACGTGACGTTCCCCGCAGGCGCCTGGACCAAGGACATCAGTCACGGCGAGCTGATCCGCGCGAGCAACGACCAGACGCTGACCGTCCCGTCCTGCAACCTGCAGTACCTGTACCAGGGTCAGGACCCCAAGGCGGGCGGCGACTACGACCTGCTGCCGTGGCGGCTGAGCCTGCTCAAGCAGACCAATTCGATCTGCTGAACACCTGCTGAGCGCCGCTGAACAAGCACTGAGCAAGCGCTGAGCATCTGATCCCGTGGGCCCCGCCGGTTCTTCGTGCGGGGCCCATCCCCCTGAGGCAGGAACGGACAGGAAATGAACACACCGAGGCAGGCCGCACGGCAGCGCAGAAGCAGGCGGCACCTCATGCTGTACGCCGCGTCGGCGGTGATCGTCGCGGGCCTTCTCGCCACCCTGGTCGCGGTGTCGTCCCCCGGCCGGAGCGACGCCCCGAGGCCCGCCGCAGCCGTGTCCCTCGCCACCGCCCAGGCACCGGCCACCGCTCCCACGTCCGCGTCCGCCACGAGCAGTACGCCGGTCTCCCCGACCCCGACGGCCGCCCCCACCACCCCCTCGCCACGGCCGTCGCCCACCGCGACCCGGCCGCCCAGGAAGAAGTCCGCCGCTCCCGCGAAGCCGAAGGCGGGACGGCTCGATTCCCCCACCCACCGGGGCGTCGCCACCGCCTACGAGGCCGGGGACGGAAACGGCGCCTGCCTGTTCGGCCCGAGCGCGGACCTCATGGTCGCGGCCATGAACACCACGGACTACGAGACGTCCAAGGCGTGCGGCTCCCACGTACTCGTCCGGGCCGCCAACGGGAAGTCCATCACCGTACGGATAACCAACGAGTGCCCCCTGCCCTGCGCACCGGGCCAGATCGACCTCAGCCAGCAGGCGTTCGCCCAGCTCGCCGACCTCAAGGTCGGCCGGATCCCCATCACCTGGAGCGTGCTGAGCCCCGCTACCTCCGAGAAGGTCTCCATCCGGTACAAGACCGGCTCCAGCCCCCACTGGTGCGCCCTCCAGGCGATCGGCCACCGCAACCCCGTGGCCGGTCTTGAGGTACGTACCGCGAGCGGCTGGCGGAAGCTGTCCCGTACGGCCTTCAACTACTTCATCGCTGCGGACGGCAACGGCTGCGGCGGCGCGATCAGACTCACCGACATCCACGGCGAACGGCTGACCGTCTCCCCCATGGCGGTACGACCTGACGTCGTGCAGGCCACCGGGGTCCAGTTCGCCCGGCACTGACCGCGGGCGGGCCACCACGCGCCGAGGGCCGGGCCGCGCCCCGAAGGGGGATGCGACCCGGCCCTGATGCTCCGTCAGCCTCCGCTGACGGTCAGGTGGTTGGTGGTGAAGTTGAGCCCGCCGGCCGACGAGGTGACCTCGTAGCCGAACTGGACGTCACCGATGGTCTCGCTGCCGGGCATCCAGCCCTTGGTGTACGCGATCCAGTGGAGGACCGGCTTGACGTCCACGGTGCCGGAGTACGAGTCGGACGTGCGCAGGAACGAGAACACCTGGTTCGACCCGTTGGTGCCCTTGTAGACCTTCCAGCTGTGGCCGCCGAGCGTGACGTCGGCCTGCCAGGTGCCGATCGGGCCGACGGCCCCGTGGTGGTTGACCCAGAGCATGATCTCGTACTGGTGGTCCGTGTCCCAGATGTCGTACGAGGTGTTGTACGCACCCGAGGACGGGACGCTGACGTTGTAGTCACTCGTGAGCCGGCCCAGGGAGTCGATCGTCTTGTTGATCGCCTTCGTCGAGTTGGGGTACGACTTGATGCCACCGGTGTTGGGGTGGTCGGCCCAGACGCCCCAGCCGGTCCCGGAGTTGGCCCAGGCACACTGGCTGCCGACTCCCGAACCCCAGACGTTGTTGTAGAGCTTGTAGCCGTCCAGGCTGGTGCTGCCCCATGTGTCGCAGGTGTTCCAGACCGCCGCCGAAGCGGGGGCGGCGGCCGGGCCGACGGTGGCTCCGAGAGCCAGTACCGGTGCCAGAACGGCCAGTCCGACCTTGCGTATCGCGCTTGTTTCCATGGTGTCCCTTCCACGGGTGGGGGGAAGTGCGAGGTGCTGCCGCGCCCCCATGCTGATGAGGGCGTGGTCCTCTCCGGCGACGAGGTCGATCGGCTCCGCGTCGCCGGAAGAAGTCGTGGGCTCAGCCCTTGATGGCTCCGGTGAGCATCCCCTTCTTGAAGTGCCGCTGGACGAAGGGCGAGGCGACCGCGACGGGGATCAGTGCGAGGACCATGACGGCCATCTGGAGCCCCAGGCCGGAGAGTTCGCCGGTGCGGACCGCCTGCTGGAGCCCGCTCGGTGCCTCGGTGGCCTTCTGGACCAGTTGGATGAGCACGTTCTGCAGCGGCATCATCTCCTGGTCGTTGAGGTAGATGGAGGCGTTGAACCAGGCACTCCAGTAGCCGACCGCGTAGAACAGGGAGATGACGGCCACCACCGCCCGCGACAGCGGCAGGATGATGGTCACCAGGATGCGCAGGTCACCGGCCCCGTCGATGCGGGCGGACTCGGTGAGTTCGGGGGAGATCCCCATGAAGAAGGCACGCAGGACGAGGATGTTGAAGATGCTGACCGCGCTGGGCAGGATCAGCGACAGATAGCTGTCGGTGAGTCCCAGGGACTGCACCAGCAGGTACGTCGGGATGAGCCCGGCGCCGAAGAACATGGTCGCCAGCATGGTCATCAGGAAGACCCGGTGCCCCAGGCTCCCCGGTCGCGACAGCCCGTACGCCCCGAGGACGGACACCGCCATCGAGAACAGGGTGCCGAAGAGCGTGACGCCGACGGAGACCAGGATGGCCCGGCTGACCTGTCCACCGCCGAGCAGTTCGGTGTAGTTGATGAAGGTGATGCCCCGGGGGATCACCACGAGGCCACCGGCCTGGTCGATCACGGACCGGGGGGAGAGACTGGTGATGATCACGATCCACAGCGGACCGATCACCCCCAGACAGCACAGCAGCAGGAATCCGCTCTTGGCGGTGAGTCCGGTCCTGCTGGGCGGTTCCTCCCACACGGGGCGGGCGGGAGCCTTGAGGCTGCGGACGAGCTGCGTGTTGAGGCTCATTTCTTGTACACCCCCTGCTCGCCCAGCAGGTGCGCGAACTTGTTCGCGCCCAGGACGAGCGCGATTCCGATGATTCCCTTGGCCAGTCCGACCGCGGCGGCGTAACTGAAGTCGCCGTTCTGGATGCCCACGTTCCAGACGTAGGTGTCGAGGACTTCGCTGACCCCCGCGCCGACCGCGTCCCGCTGGAGCAGGTACTGCTCGAATCCGACGCTGAGCGCGTCGCCCACGCGCAGGACCAGCAGCAGCGCGATCACCGGGCGCAGCGCGGGCAGCGTCACGTGCCACATGCGGCGCCGGCGCCCCGCGCCGTCCATGGCAGCCGCCTCGTACAGGTCGGTGCTGACGGCGGACAGTGCGGCGAGGAAGACGATGATCCCCCAGCCGGCGTCCTTCCACACGGCCTGCGCGGTGACCAGGTACTTGAACAGCTCCGAGTGGGTCATCAGGTCGAAGCCGCCCCACCCGAAGTCCTGGAAGGCCTGGGCGATGATGCCCGCGCCGCCGAAGATCTGCTGGAAGACGGTGATGACGAGGACCCACGAGAAGAAGTGCGGCAGGTACATGATGGCCTGCGCCACGGCCCGCACCCGGGGCCGGATCACGCTGTTGATGACCAGCGCGAGGACGATGGGTACCGGGAAGAACAGCACCAGTTGGAGGATGAACAGGACGAGGGTGTTCTCGGTGGCCTCCCAGAACAGCGGGTCCTCGAACATCTTCGAGAACTGTTCCAGGCCGACCCAGGGGCTCTCGAAGATCGCCGTGATGCCGTTGCTGGAGACGTACGGGTCGTACTCCTGGAAGGCGACGACATTGCCGAGCAGCGGTACGTAGTTGAAGACCACCAGCAGCAAGATGACGGGCAACGTCATCAGGATGAGCGTACGGTCGCGGCGCAGCCGGATCCGGAACGGGACCCTGCCGGCCTTGCTGCCCTTGTTCTTCCCGCGCGACCCCCGCACCTTCGTCCCCGCGGCGGCGATCGCGGCGACCGGCTCCTCGACGGCCGCGGGAGGACGAGTCCCGTCGGGCCTGCTTCCGACTGTGACGGACATCAGTTGCCGCTGCCGTTCTTGTCGATGAGCTCCTTGTACCAGTCGCGCAGCTTGTCGCCGCCGGAGGTGCGCCAGCTGGAGATGGCGGCCTGCACGTCGGACATCTTCTTGTTGCCCCGTACGAAGTCGATCTGGAGCTGCTCCCACTGGCTGTTCAGGTTGGCGTAGCGGCTCGGCTCGACGATGTTCATGCCGTAGATCGACGTCTTCTTCGTGAAGGCGCCCATCCGCTGCTGCCACTCGACCTGCTTGCGGGCGACGTCGGGGAAGTCGGGGTGGGCGTAGAAGGCGGCCGGGGCGGACAGCATCGGCCAGGCGTTGATCAGCTCGGCGTTGCCCTTGTCCGTCTTGACCGGCACGCCGTCCTTGACCGTGTAGTGGGTGCCCTCGGCGCCGTAGTCGACGAGCATCCGCTCCTTGGTGCCGTAGGGCGCAGCCGCGAAGTTGGCGGCGGCCAGCGCGTTCTCCACGACCTCCTTGGGGGCGTCCTTGCGGATCAGCGACCAGTAACCGGCGGGCGTGGACGCGTACAGCGTCGGGTTGCCGCCGCCGACGGCGAAGAGGTCCATGCCCTCGATCCTGAAGTCCGGGCTGGTCTTGGCCTGTTCGGCGGTCCTCTGGTACCAGGTGGACATGTCGTTGGTCATGGCCATGACCTGTCCGGCGGTGAAGCGCTGGTTGACGTCGCCGGTGCGGGCCCGGTCGTCGGGGTGGACCACGCCGGCGGCGAAGAGCTTGCGGCACCACTCCAGGGATTCGAGGTACTCGGGCCGCTCCTTCTCGTACCGCAGCTTGCCGTCGGCGTCGACGTTCCACTTGGTGGGAAGGCCGAACATGTACCCCGTGATCCAGCTCATGTCGCCGCAGGCCCACACCTTGGCCTTGGCGCTGGTGGCCTCCTTGGCCCAGGTCATGAACTCGTCGCCCGACGTGGGGACGGACCAGCCCTTCTTGTCGAAGACGTCCTTGCGGTAGTAGGGCACGATGAAGTTGGCGGGGGCGGCGGGCATCGGAATGCCGCGCAGCGCGCCGCCGAAGATGCTCATGCGCCAGGAGTCGGACGGGATCGCGGCCAGGTTCGGATACTTCTTGACCTTGTCGCCCGCCAGGTGGGGGCCGAGGTCCAGGAACTTCGAGGTGACCGCGTTCGCGATCTTGCCGACCAGCATCCAGTCGGCCACGACCATCACGTCGGGCAGGGAGCTGGAGGCGAGGACGGCGCCCACCTTGTCGCCGTAGGTCATGCCGTTCTGGTTCTGCCAGACGACCTTGGTGCCCGCCGCCGCGTCGACCGCCGTGTAGTACGCGCAGTCTCCCTTCGGCGGGGTGCCCCAGAGCGGGGACATGACCTTGAGGGGAGCGCCGGTGCCGAGCTTGTCAGGGACCGAGACGGCGAGGGCGGCGAGGTCGACCTTGCCGGTGTAACCGTCCGCCGATCCGTTCTTCGACGGGATGTCGGGCCTGGCGACCGCACTGGGGACGTGGGCCGGGATCAGCTTGCCCGCGTCCTTGCCGGATGTGGAGCCCTCTCGGTTCTTGTTCTCCGAACCGCCGCCGCAGGCGGTGAGCAGCGGTATCCCTCCGGCCACCGCTGCGGTGGCGAGCGCCGTGGAGGCAAGGATGCTCCTGCGGCTCGGTCCGGAGGAGGCGACATTCGGCGTCATTGCGTCAACCCTTCATGGCACACCTGAACACCCGGCGGCATGGCCGTCGGCTGCGGTGTCGTGACTGGAACTGGCCGAGCTGAATCGAAGCGGACATCCCACCAATGCGCCGTCATGCATAGTCGAAGCGCTTCGATGTTGCTGCGAGGTTAAGTGAACACCCATAGGCACACAAGAGTCGTTCCCAAGATTCCTCAGGGGCGGTCAGGGAGCCTGTCCCTTCGCTGCGACCCATACATCGAGGCCGATCCCTTGACACTCACCCTGGTCTCTGACGAGCATCGAAGCGCTTCGCATGTAAACACTGCTCCAGCACAAGGGGATCCCACGTGTCCGCACCTACGACGCACACACCACTGCCTTTCCGCGATCCGCTGCTGCCTGCCGCGAAGCGCGTCGACGACCTCCTGTCGCGGCTCACCCTCGACGAGAAGATCGGATTCCTGCACCAGTTCACGCCCGCCGTCCAGCGGCTCGGCCTCGCCGCCTTCCGTACCGGTCAGGAGGCCCTGCACGGGGTGGCGTGGATGGGCCCGGCCACCGTCTTCCCACAGGCGGTGGGTCTGGGCGCGACCTGGAACCCGGATCTCGTACGACGGGTCGGCGAGGCGGTGTCCAAGGAGGTCCGGGCGATGAGCGCCCGTGACGACCGCGTGGGGCTGAACGTCTGGGCCCCGACCGTCAACCTGCTGCGCCACCCGTTGTGGGGGCGCAACGAGGAGGGCTATGCGGAGGACCCGAAGCTCACCTCCGTCATCGCCACCGCCTACACGCGCGGCCTGCGCGGCGAGCACCCCACGTACTGGCGCACCGCCCCCGTCCTCAAGCACTGGCTGGCCCACAACAACGAGACGGGCCGCGACGTCACCTCCTCCTCGGTCCGCCCGCGCGTCCTGCACGAGTACGACCTGCGCGCCTTCCGCGAAACGGTCGAGGCGGGCGCCGTGGCGGGTGTGATGCCCGCGTACAACCTGGTCAACGGCCGCCCGAACCACGTCTCGCCGTATCTGCGGGAACATCTGCGCACCTGGACCGACGAGGAGCTGCTGGTCTGCTCGGACGCGACCGCGCCCTCCAACCTGGTCGATTCCGAGCACTACTTCGACACCCACGAGGAGGCGACGGCCGCAGCGCTGCAGGCCGGCGTCGACAGCTTCACCGACCACGGCACCGACGGCTCGAAGATCGCCGCACGGGTCCGCGGCGCCCTGGAGCAGGGCCTGCTGACCGAGCCGGACATCGACGCGGCGGTCCGCCGCCAGCTCTCGGTCCGCTTCCGTCTGGGCGAGTTCGACCCGGCGCAGGATCCGCACGCGCACACCGCGGACTTCGACACCCCGGCCCACCGGGCCCTCGCCCAGGAGGCGGCCGAGCAGGCGGTCGTCCTGCTCAAGAACGACGAAGGCCTGCTGCCCCTGGCGCCCGGCAGAAAGCTCGCGGTGGTCGGCCTGCTCGCCGACGAGTGCAAGCTCGACTGGTACAGCGGCACCCTCATGCACCGCAGCACACCGCTGGACGGTCTGTCCGAACGGTTCGGCCGGGAGCACGTCCGGTCCGCGGAGGGCGTGGACCGGGTCCTGCTGAAGACCTCGGCCGGAACGTTCCTGTACGTCCCCGACGCGGACGCGGACGCCGGCGACGAGGTGCGCGGCGCCGAGGGTGCCATCGACCCGGCCCTGCTCGTCGGCCGCACCGACCTGCCGCCGCTCACCACCGGCGCGAGGGGCACCGAACTCTCCCTCGTCGACTGGGGCGAGGGCGTGCTGACCCTGCGCGCCCCCGACGGCCGCTACCTCTCCGTGGCCGAGGACGGCCGTGTCCGGGCCTCCGCCGACCAGCCCGGAGGCTGGGTCGTCCAGGAGACGTTCCGCCTGGAACCGCATGGAAACGGTCACCTCCTCCGGCACCTGGGGACAGGTCGTCTCCTCTCTGTTGCCGCCGACGGCCTGAAGGTTGCCGACGAGGACGGAGAAGTCTTCGAGATCGTCGTCGTCGAGAGCGGCGAGGACGCGGTGCGCAGGGCCGCATCGGACGCGGACGCCGTCGTGGTGGTCGCGGGCAACGATCCGTACATCAACGGCCGCGAGACCGAGGACCGTACGACCCTGGCCCTGCCTGCCCACCAGGAGCGCCTGCTGCGCGCGGCCCGCGCGGCCAACCCGAACACGGTGCTGGCACTGGTGTCGGCCTACCCGTACGCGGTCCAGCACGCGGACCTCCCCGCGATGCTGTGGACCGCCCACGGCGGCCAGGCGGCCGGCACGGCCCTGGCCAGGACCCTGGCCGGTGACGTCTCCCCCGCCGGCCGCCTCCCGCAGACCTGGTACGCGGCCGACTCCGACCTGCCCGACCTCCTCGACTACGACGTGATCGGCAGCCGCCAGACGTACCTCTACTTCGAGGGCACGCCCCTCTTCCCGTTCGGCCACGGCCTGTCGTACGCGTCCTTCTCCTACGACGGCCTCACGATGCGCGTCGAGGACGGGACGCTGCACGTGTCCTTCACGGTCGCCAACGCCTCAGTGGTCACCGCGGACGAGGTCGCCCAGCTCTACACCCGGGCCGTGGACCCGTCGGTGCCGCGTCCCCGCAGGCAACTGCTCGCCCACCGGCGGGTGACCCTGGCTCCCGGTGAGGTCGCGGAGATCTCCTTCGAGGTGCCGGTGAAGGACTTCGCGTTCTGGGACGTGGCGCAGGGGCGCCTCCGGGTGGCACCGGGCGCCCACGAGATCCTGGTCGGGGCGTCCAGCGAGGACGTCCGGCTGTCTGGGACCGTCGACCTCGACGGCGAGCCGTCCGTCCCCCGGCCGGTGCTGACGGGCGGCCTGGACGCGGCGGACTTCGACGACCAGCGCGGCACGGAGATCGTGGACCGCACGAAGACATGGGGCGACTCCGTCACCCCTGTGTCCGGCCTGGCGGGCGAACTGGTCTTCCGTGACTGCGACTTCGCCACGGGAGCCGCCGGATTCTCGGTGGAAGCCGCGGGCGAGGGCACGGTCGAACTCTCGCTGGGGGACGGTCCTGCACTGGCGACGCTCACCCTTTCCCCGGGCACGGCCGGACCCTACGACTACGCCACGCCGAAGACCCCCGCCGTCGTGCCGGCCGGGGTGCACGAGGTCCGCCTCACGCTGCGCGGGCCGGTGCGACTGGCGCGCGTCACCTTCTCCGGCTGATCCTCCGCCGGAGGCCCGAATCGACCCTGTACGCAAGGGAGCCGAAGCACAGGAGTCCGGCACCGAAAGGCCTCGGTGCCGGACTCGGCCTCCTCGGCCCCGGGCTCTCGACTCTGCACGGGCCCTCGGTCCTGCGCAGGCTCTCGGTCCTGCACGGGCACTCGGTCCTGCACGGGCACGAGCGCCGCGGAGCCGGTCACTCCCCGGCGGGAGCCGGGCCGCTGCTCGCCCGTACGATCAACTCCGGTTTCAGCAGGAGCACTTCGTGGTCGGTCCGCCCCTCGATCTTGGCGACGAGACGGTCGACGGCGTGACGTGCCATCTCGCGCGCCGGGATGGTGACGGAGGTCAGCCGCACCGACCCCTGGAGGGCCACCTGTTCCGGGC
>NZ_JBSGZD010000238.1:0-12335 GCF_053610825.1 Streptomyces sp. NPDC054863
ATCTCGACCGGGGCCCCTCGACACGTACAAACGTCAGAGCTGAGATCAGCCCTCGACGCCCAGCTTCTCCAGGCTGTGCTTGATCATTCGCTCACGGCAAGCCGTTCGAGAATCAGCTCGCGCACGCGTGCCGCGTCCGCCTGGCCCCGGGTGGCCTTCATGACCGCGCCGACGAGAGCGCCCGCCGCCGCGACCTTGCCGCTGCGGATCTTGTCCGCGACGGCCGCGTTGGCGGCGATGGCCTCGTCGACCGCCGTGCCCAGCGCGCCGTCGTCGGAGACGACCTTCAGGCCGCGCTTCTCGACGACCTCGTCCGGACCGCCCTCACCTGCGAGGACGCCCTCGATGACCTGACGGGCCAGCTTGTCGTTCAGGTCGCCTGCGGCGACCAGAGCGGTGACGCGGGCGACCTGCTCGGGCGTGATCGGCAGTTCGTCGATCGCCCGGCCGGTCTCGTTGGCGTTGCGCGCCAGCTCGCCCATCCACCACTTGCGGGCGGACGCCGAGTCGGCGCCGGCCTCGATGGTGGCGACGATCGGGTCGACCGCACCGGCGTTGAGCATCGACTGCATGTCGTGCTCGTTGACGCCCCACTCCTCACGGAGGCGGTTGCGGCGCGCGCGCGGCATCTCGGGGAGGCCGCCGCGCAGTTCCTCGACCCACTCGCGGGCCGGGGCGACCGGCACCAGGTCCGGCTCGGGGAAGTAGCGGTAGTCCTCGGCGTTGTCCTTGATGCGACCGGACGTCGTCGAGCCGTCCTCCTCGTGGAAGTGCCGGGTCTCCTGGAGGATCGTGCCGCCGCCGTTGAGGACGGCCGCGTGGCGCTGGATCTCGAAGCGGGCCGCACGCTCCACGGAACGGAGCGAGTTGACGTTCTTCGTCTCGCTGCGGGTGCCGAACTCCTCGCGCCCGTGCGGGCGCAGCGAGAGGTTCACGTCGCAGCGCATCTGGCCCTTGTCCATGCGGGCCTCGGAGACGCCGAGCGCCTTGATGACCTCGCGCAGCTCGGCCACGTACGCCTTGGCGACCTCGGGGGCGCGTGTCCCCGCACCCTCGATCGGCTTGGTGACGATCTCGATGAGCGGGATGCCCGCGCGGTTGTAGTCCAGGAGCGAGTGCGAGGCGCCGTGGATGCGGCCCGTCGCGCCACCGACGTGCGTGGACTTGCCGGTGTCCTCCTCCATGTGGGCGCGCTCGATCTGCACCCGGAAGATCTCGCCGTCCTCCAGCTGCACGTCGAGGTAGCCGTTGAAGGCGATCGGCTCGTCGTACTGGGAGGTCTGGAAGTTCTTCGGCATGTCCGGATAGAAGTAGTTCTTCCGGGCGAAGCGGCACCACTCGGCGATGTCGCAGTTCAGCGCCAGGCCGATCTTGATGGCCGACTCCACGCCGATCTCGTTGACGACCGGCAGCGCGCCGGGCAGTCCGAGACAGGTGGGGCAGGTCTGGGTGTTCGCGTCCTGGCCGAGCTCCGTGGAGCAGCCGCAGAACATCTTGGTCTTGGTGCCGAGCTCGACGTGGACCTCAAGACCCATGACGGGGTCGTACGTCGCGAGGGCGTCCTCGTACGGCACGAGGTCGGTGGTGACAGTCACGGTGAAACTTTCCCTCTCAGCCCAGCAGGACGTCGTCGTCGCCCAGGCGCTTCAGCTCCCGCAGGAGGATGGCGACGCCGGTGGCGATGGCGGCGGCGGAGACGACGGCGTCGATGAGCTGGAGCGTGTCGTTGTCCGTGCGGGCCTTGCGGGCCTGCTTGATCACGCTCAGCGCACCGAAAGCGGTGGTGCCGATGGACAGGTACGTACCGGTGCGGGACTTCTTGAAGCCCTTGGCCTTGGCGAGTGTGCTCACAGCGACGGTGCCTCCTCAAGCAGCGGGTGGCCCCACTTTTCCACGAAGGCGGCCTCTACGGCGGCACCCACCTTGTAAAGGCGGTCGTCCTTCATTGCGGGGGCGATGATCTGGAGCCCGACCGGCATGCCGTCCTCCGGCGCGAGGCCGCAGGGCAGCGACATGGCGGCGTTGCCCGCCATGTTCGTCGGGATGGTGCACAGGTCGGCGAGGTACATCGCCATCGGGTCGTCGGCACGCTCGCCGATCGGGAAGGCGGTGGTCGGCGTCGTCGGCGAGACGATGACGTCGACCTGCTCGAAGGCCTTCTCGAAGTCCTGCTTGATGAGCGTACGGACCTTCTGGGCACTGCCGTAGTACGCGTCGTAGTAGCCGGAGCTGAGCGCGTACGTACCGAGGATGATGCGGCGCTTGACCTCGTCGCCGAACCCCGCCTCGCGGGTGAGCGCGGTGACGTCCTCGGCCGACCTCGTACCGTCGTCGCCGACGCGCAGGCCGTAGCGCATGGCGTCGAAGCGGGCCAGGTTGGAGGAGCACTCCGAAGGGGCGATCAGGTAGTACGCGGAGAGCGCCAGGTCGAAGGACGGGCAGTCCAGCTCGACGATCTCGGCGCCGAGCTTCGTCAGCAGCTCGACGGACTCGTCGAAGCGCTGGAGGACTCCGGCCTGGTAGCCGTCGCCGCGGAACTGCTTGACGACGCCGACGCGCATGCCCGCCACGGAGCCGTTGCGGGCGGCCTCGACGACCGGCGGGACCGGGGCGTCGATGGACGTCGAGTCGAGCGGGTCGTGCCCGGCGATGACCTCGTGCAGGAGGGCCGCGTCCAGGACCGTACGGGCGCAGGGCCCGCCCTGGTCCAGGGAGGAGGAGAACGCCACCATGCCGTAGCGGGACACCGCCCCGTACGTCGGCTTGACGCCGACGGTGCCGGTGACGGCGGCGGGCTGGCGGACGGAGCCGCCGGTGTCCGTGCCGATGGCGAGCGGCGCTTCGTACGCGGCGAGGGCGGCCGAGGAGCCGCCGCCCGAACCGCCGGGGATCTTGGTGAGGTCCCACGGGTTGCCGGTCGGCCCGTAGGCGCTGTTCTCCGTCGACGACCCCATGGCGAACTCGTCCATGTTGGTCTTGCCGAGGATGACGACGTCGGCGGCCTTGAGGCGCTTGGTGACCGTCGCGTCGTACGGCGGAATCCAGCCCTCCAGGATCTTCGAGCCGACGGTGGTGGGGATCCCCTCCGTCGTGAAGATGTCCTTGAGCGCGAGCGGGACACCGGCCAGCGGGCCCAGCTTCTCGCCGGCCGCGCGCTTGGCGTCGACGGCACGGGCCTGCGCGAGCGCGCCCTCGCGGTCGACGTGCAGGAAGGCGTGGACCTTCTCGTCCACGGCTTCGATCCGGGCCAGGTGGGCCTCGGTGACCTCGACGGCCGTGAGCTCGCCTGAGGCGATCTTCTCGGCGGTCGCGGCCGCGGTGAGCTTGATGATGTCGATCGTCATGCTGTTTTAGTCCTCCCCCAGGATCTGCGGCACCTTGAAACGCTGCTGCTCCTGGGCCGGGGCGCCGGAAAGCGCCTGCTCGGGGGTGAGCGACGGGCGTACCTCGTCCTTGCGCATGACGTTCGTCAGCGGCAGCGGGTGGGAGGTCGGCGGTACGTCTTGGTCGGCGACCTCGGAGACGCGGGCGACCGCGCCGATGATGTCGTCGAGCTGACCGGCGAAG
The DNA here is from genome assembly GCF_053610825.1 of Streptomyces sp. NPDC054863. NCBI lineage: Bacteria > Bacillati > Actinomycetota > Actinomycetes > Kitasatosporales > Streptomycetaceae > Streptomyces > Streptomyces sp. NPDC054863. Next base: position 3,568 of record NZ_JBSGZD010000238.1, read on the forward strand.
TGCTCAAGCTCTTCGGGCTTCAGCTCCAGACGCGCCAGCCGTGCGAGGTGTGCGACCTCCTCGCGCGTGATGCCAGGCATGCAGCGATCCTCAGGGGTTGGTGTGCGGTGTGGTTATTGCGCCCAATCCTATGGGGCGCGGTCGCATGCCCGCGAAACAGTTCCACCGCGGGCCGGTGGGCGGCCGGTGTCGCCTCCGGCACCGTCTCCCACCCGCCCCGTCCCGAAAGCGCCGGCCGCGCGGCTGGGTGCGCCCCACAGGGGTGCGGGGAACTGCGCGACCAGCCACAACGAACCCGCACGATGCCCACCCTTGCCCTGCGGGTCCAGGTGGAGGGGCGGGGAGGGGCCACCTCCGCGCAGCGGCCCACCGACCCGCACCCGTGCGACCCCGGTGACCCGCACCCGTGCGACCCCGGTGACCCGTACCTGTGCGACCCCCCGGTGGCACCGCACAGTGCCACAGCCGTGGGGCGCCCTACTCCCCCTCGACCGCCCCCGCCGACTCCCGCGCCGCCGCCGCTGCCGCCGCCGCCAGTTCCGCCGGGCGCTGCCAGCCCCGCGACCCCCGTGCCAGCAGCCACGCCGTGGCCTCCTCGGGCGGCATCGCCGCCGCCACCAGCCAGCCCTGCACCGCATCGCAGCCCAGGTCCCGCAGCCGCTCCCACGTCTCGTCGTCCTCGACGCCCTCGGCGACGACGAGCAGCCCCAGCGAGTGCGCGAGGTCGACCGTGCACCGCACGATCTCCGCGTCCTCCGTGTCCACGGCCAGCCGTGCCACGAACGAGCGGTCGATCTTCAGCTCGCTCACCGGCAGCCGCCGCAGGTGCACCAGCGACGAGTAGCCGGTCCCGAAGTCGTCGAGCGACATCTTCACGCCGTGTCCGGTCAGCCCGGCAAGGGTGTCCGCCGCGCGCTGCGGGTCCTCAAGGAGCACGTGTTCGGTTATCTCCAGCTGCAGCGATCCGGCGGGCACCCCGTGCCTGGCCAGGCGCGCCGCGACCGCCCCCGCGAAGCCGGGTGTGTGCACGTCGCGCGGCGAGACGTTCACCGCGACCGGGACGAACAGCCCCTGGGCCCGCCACCGCGCGACCTGCGCGAGCGCGGTCTCCAGTACGTACTCCGTCAGGTGGGGCATCAGTCCCGACGACTCGGCGATCGCGATGAACTCGTCCGGCGAGACCCTCCCGCGCTCCGGGTGCACCCACCGCACCAGCGCCTCCAGGCCCGCGACCTGCCCGTCGAACTGCACCTTGGGCTGGTAGTGGAGCTCGACGTCCCCCGCGTCCAGCGCCCGCCTCAGGTCTCCCAACAGGCCCAGCCGGTCAGGGGTGTTGGAGTCCCGCTTGGACTCGTAGACCTCCACCCCGCTGCGGTCCCGCTTCGCCTGGTACATCGCCACGTCCGCCCGCCGCAGCAGCCCCTCCGCCTCCAGCGCGTGATCGGGGAAGACGGCGACCCCCGCGCTGGCCTCCAGGACCAGGGTGAGGCCGTCCAGGTCGAGCGGGGAGCCCAGCTCGGCGACCAGGTGGCGGGCGATGCGCTGGGCACTCGTCGCGGACTCGGTGCGCGGCAGCAGTACGGCGAACTCGTCGCCGCCCAGCCGGGCGGCCTCCGCCCCCTTGGGGAGCGCCTTGCGCAGCCGGTCGGCTATCTGGAGCAGCAGCCGGTCTCCGGCGAGGTGCCCGAGGGTGTCGTTCACCGACCGGAAACGGTCCATGTCGATGAGGACGAGCGCGGCGCGGGAGCCCAGGCTCTCCGCCTCCTCCAGCGCGGGCCTGGCGCGCTCCAGCAGCCACTGCCGGTTGGGCAGCTTGGTCAGCGGATCGCGCAGTTGTTCCTCGGCCCGCGCCCTGGCTATCCAGAGCGTGGAGTCCAGGGCGATCAGCGGTACGGCGAACAGCGGCAGCAGCACCGGCAGCGCGACCGCGACGACGCAGATGAGGGGGGCGATGCCGAGCAGCGCACCGGCCACAAGTCCCTGCCGCACCAGGGCCGTTCGGGCCACGGACGGCAGCCGGCCGCGCTGCGGGGCCTGCGCGCACCACAGCAGCAGCCGGGTGACGAAGAGGTACGTGCCCGCCGCGAGCACCACTTCGGGCAGCGCTCCCCAGTCCCAGCCGAGCGGCTGCCAGGGCGTCTCCACCGTGGGTACGTCGCCGAAGAATCCCAGGGTGAGGGCGGCGGCGGCGATGCCGAGTATGTCGACGGAGCCGTGCAGCACGCCCAGCCGCCAGCGGCGCCTGCGCGCACTTCCGACCAGCACGACAACGGCCAGGCTGACCAGCCCGGCCGGGACCCATCCGTACAGCAGGAGGACGGCGAGGGTGAGCGCCGCCCCGGAACCTGTGCCGCCCCACCACCGGTCCCGGCCGAGCGCGACCAGGTGGCCGACTATGACCCCCGTCAGGACGGCGAGGGACCATCCGGTGGTGCCGCCGGGAAACAGTGCGCGGTGCCGGCTGAGGTCCTGGACCAGGCCGGTGCCGAGAACGACGGCGGCCAGCGCCGTGAGCACCGTGGGAAGCGCCGGCCCCAGGAGGAGCTGCACCCAGCTTCCCCGGTCGCGCCCTCCGGGCTGTCCCTGGGGTATGCCCTGTCTCACCGCTGGCGGCGGCTGCTGCGACCGGTAGGGGGCGTACGCCTGGTGCGGCTGGTGCGGGTCGTACGGCTGATGTGCGTCGTACGGCTGCTGCGGCCGGTGCGGGGTGCTCCGCCGCGGCCGGGGGCCGGCCGCCCGGCGGCCGAACAGTCCGGCCAGCCCTGCGGCCAGAGCGGACCGACTGCTCAGCCGTGAGGCCGGATCGGCCCTCTCGGTCGGTTTCATTCCGTCCCTCTCACAGCCGGCGGTGCCCGTGTCACGCGAGATGGCCCCGTTGTCATGCCATCACGGCTCGTCCCGCCTCCCCGGTCTCCTCAGGAGCAGGTCCCTCCAGAACCGGCTCCTCCTGGAGCAGACTCCTCTGGAACGGGGCGCGGTTCCACAGCCGTGCACGACAGGCGCACATCCCAACAGTAGGCCGCAGCAAGCTCTCCCGGGCAGCGGTCGACCGCTCTTGCCCGAATGCGACCCGACCACCCGCCCACGTCTGCTATGCGCCGAACGGGTGGTCCTGTGGGGCCTGTTCTTCCCGTTACTCCACCACCGGAACCGCAGCTTCACGTGCGGCTTCGGGTCCTTCGGCGAGCAGCACCCCGAAGCCCTCCTCGTTGAGCACCGGCACCTTCAGCTGCATCGCCTTGTCGTACTTGGACCCCGGGCTGTCGCCGACCACCACGAAGGAAGTCTTCTTCGAAACGGAACCGGTCACTTTCGCTCCGAGGTTCTGGAGCGACTCTTTTGCGCCATCCCGGGTGTACTTCTCCAGCGTGCCGGTGACGACGACGGTCAGGCCTTCCAGCGGGCGCGGGCCCCGGTCCTCGTCGGCGCCCTCCTCCTCCATGCGGACGCCCGCGGCCTTCCACTTGCGGAGGATCTCCTGGTGCCAGTCGACGGCGAACCATTCCTTGAGGGAGGCGGCGATGATCCCGCCGACTCCGTCGACGCCCGCCAGCTCCTCCTCGGTGGCCTGCTCGATCTTCTCGATCGACCGGAATTCGCGGGCCAGCGCTTCGGCCGCGACGGGGCCGACGTGCCGGACGGAGAGGCCGGTGAGGATGCGGGCCAGCGGCATCTCCTTGGCCGCCTTGATGTTCTCCAGCATCGCGAGGGCGTTCTTGCGGGGTTCGCCGTCCATGTTGGCGAAGACGGTGACGATCTTGTCCTCGCCGGTCTTCGGGTCCTTCTTGGGCAGGCCGGAGTCGGCGTCCAGGACGTACGACCTGATGGGCAGCAGCTGCTCGATGGTGAGGTCGAAGAGGTCGCCCTCGTCGAGCAGCGGCGGCTCGGCGGGCTCCAGCGGCTTGGTCAGCGCGGTCGCGGCGACGTACCCGAAGTTCTCGATGTCGAGGCTCTTTCGGCCACCGAGGTAGAAGAGTCGTTCCCGCAACTGGGCGGGACAGGTCTGTGCGTTGGGGCAGCGGAGGTCGATGTCGCCCTCCTTCATGGGGCGCAGCACCGCCTGGCACTCGGGGCATTCGGCGGGCATCACGAACTCGCGCTCGGTGCCGTCCCGCAGGTCCGCGACCGGGCCGAGGATCTCCGGGATGACGTCCCCCGCCTTGCGCAGGACGACGGTGTCGCCGATGAGGACACCCTTCTTCTTCACCACTTCCTGGTTGTGGAGGGTGGCGAACTCGACCTCGGAACCGGCCACCGTCACCGGCTCGACCTGTGCGTACGGAGTGACGCGCCCGGTCCTTCCGACTCCGACCCGAATGTTGATCAGCTTGGAGTTGACCTCTTCCGGAGCGAACTTCCAGGCGATCGCCCACCGCGGCGCCCGCGAGGTCGAGCCCAGCCGCCCCTGGAGCCGGATCTCGTCGAGCTTGATCACGACGCCGTCGATCTCGTGCTCCACGACGGAGTGCCGGTTCTTGCCGATGTACGCGATGAACTCCCGTACACCGTCGAGGGAATCGACCACCCGGTTCTGCCCGGCGGTCGGCAGGCCCCACTCCTTCAGCAGCTCGTACGCCTGCGACAGGCGGTCGATGTCGAAGCCCTCGCGGGCGCCGATGCCGTGCACCACCATGCGCAGCGGGCGGCGCGCGGTGACCCTGGGGTCCTTCTGGCGCAGCGAACCGGCCGCCGCGTTGCGCGGGTTGGCGAACGGCTTCTCGCCGGCCTCCACCAGCCGGGCGTTCAGCTCGCCGAACGCCTCCATCGGGAAGTAGACCTCGCCGCGGATCTCCACCAGGTCCGGGACGCGGTCGCCCTCAAGGCGCTGCGGGATCTGGGAGATCGTCCGCACGTTGGGCGTGATGTCCTCGCCGGTGCGCCCGTCGCCGCGGGTCGCGGCCCGGGTCAGCCTGCCCTTTTCGTACGTGAGGTTGACGGCGAGCCCGTCGACCTTGAGCTCGCACAGCAGGTGGTACTCGATGCCGGTCAGCTCGCCCGCGACGCGCTCGGCCCAGGCCGCCAGCTCCTCGTCGTCGAAGGCGTTGTCGAGGGAGAGCATCCGCTCGCGGTGCTGGACGGCGGTGAAGTCCGTCTCGTACGCCCCGGCGACCTTCTGGGTCGGCGAGTCCGGGGTGCGCAGCTCGGAGTACTCCTCCTCCAGCGCTTCCAGGGAGCGCAGCTGCTTGTCGAACTCGGCGTCGCTGACGACCGGTTGGTCGTTGACGTAGTACCGGAAGCGGTGCTCCTCGATCTGCTCAGCGAGCCGCGCGTGCTTCTCCCGTGCCTCTGCGGGTACCGCTGCGTGCTGTCCGCCAGCCACCGTCATGTCCTCCCGTTGACCGGTCGGGGCCCTGTGCCCCGGCCGAGAATCTCCTGCGCCGTCACACAGGCCCCGTCACTTGAAAACCCGTCACTCAGGGTTGTCCGCGAGCGACCGTGCTGCCCGGCTGCTGCGGTCGAGCGCCGCGCGGGCGTACGCCGGGGAGGCCCCGGCCAGCCCGCACGTCGGGGTGATCACCACGGATTCGTTCAGAAGTCCGGGATTCAGCCCCAACCTGCGCCACAACTGCCTGACACCCATGACGCTACCGCCCGGGTCCGACAATGGACCTTCCACGCTCGGCACGACGCCCGCGAAGAGTTTCGTGCCTCCCTCGACGGCTTCACCGATCGCGTCGTCGTCACGCTCGGTGAGCAGGGAGAAGTCGAAGGAGATCCCGGCCGCCCCCGCCCTGCGCAGCAGCGCGAACGGCACGTCGGGCGCGCAGGAGTGCACGACGGACGGCCCGTCGTGCACACCGAGCACGTCCCGCAGCGTGCTCTCCACGACCTGCCGGTCGGGGGCCCGGTACGTGCGGTACCCGCTGGCGCTCCGCACCTGACCGCGCAGCACGGCGATCAGCGAGGGCTCGTCGAGCTGGAGCACCACCTGCGCGCCGGGGATCCGCCGCCGCACCTCCGCGAGGTGTCCTCGCAGTCCCTCGGCGAGCGAGGAGGCCAGGTCGCGGCAGGCGCCGGGGTCGCCGAGCGAGGCCTCGCCGCCGCGCAGCTCCAGGGCCGCGGCGAGCGTCCAGGGGCCCACCGCCTGCACCTTGACCGGTCCCTCGTACCCCTGGGTGAACTCCTCCAGGGCGTCGAGGTCCTCGCCGAGCCAGGAGCGGGCCCGCCGGGTGTCGCGTCCCGGGCGGTCGCTGAACCGCCAGCCGCTGGGCTCCAGGTGGACGTACATCTCGGCGAGCATGCCGGCGGTGCGGCCGATCATGTCGGCGCCGGGACCGCGCGCGGGCAGTTCGGCGAGGTACGGGAAGTCCTCGAAGCTGCCGGTGACGGTCTTGGCGGTCTCCCGGGCGTCGCCGCCGGGCATGGAGCCGACGCCGGTGGCGGGGCCCCACCACTTCACGGATCCGGTCTCTGAGGTCATCGTCCCGGCCGCACCGTCAGGTCGTTGACCTCGGCGTCGCGCGGCAGGTCGAGGGCCATCAGGATCGTGGTGGCGACGGACTCCGGGTCGATGAACTTCGACGGGTCGTACGCCTTGCCCTCCTGCGAGTGCACCTTCTCCTGCATGGGGCTCGCGGTGCGCCCGGGGTAGACGGAGGTGACCCGTACCCCGTTCTCGTGCTCCTCGTGGCGCAGCGAGTCGGCGAGGGCCTTGAGGCCGTGCTTGCTGGCGGCGTACGCACCCCACTCGGCGTGCGCGGCGAGACCTGCGCCCGAGTTCACGAACAGCACGTGCCCCTTGTCGAGGCGGAGCTGGGGCAGGAAGAGCCGGGTGAGCTCGGCGGGGGCGATCAGGTTGGCGTTGAGCTGGCTGTGCCAGGCGCGTACACCCAGGTCGCCGACCTTGCCGAGGTCGACGACGCCCGCGATGTGCAGCAGGGTGTCGACGCGCTCGGGCATCGGCTGGTGGGAGAACGCCCAGGACAGCTTGTCCGGGTTGGACAGGTCGCCGACGAGGGTGCGGGCGCCGGGCAGGCCCGCCGCGAGTTCCTTGGCGCGGCCCGCGTCGCGGGCCATGAGGACGACGTCGTCGCCACGCGCGTGGAGGCGGCGGGCGACGGCTGCGCCGATGCCCGACCCCGCCCCGGTGATCACATGAGTAGCCATGTGCCCCATGCTCGCACCCTCAGGAGGACTACTGGACCCCGGCGGACTCCTCCAGGTAGGCGAGCGCCGCCACCCCGTCTTCGGCGAAGAACACCAGGTCAGTGAGGGGGACGGGCAGGAAGCCCTCCTCCTCCATCCGCTGGAACTGCTGCTTCAGCCCGTCGTAGAAGCCCTCGGTGTTGAGCAGCACCACCGGCTTGTCGGTCAGTCCGTGCTTCTTCAGCTCCAGGATCTCGGTGGCCTCGTCGAGGGTCCCGGTACCCCCGACCATGATCACGACCGCGTCGGACTTCCCCAGCAGCAGTGCCTTGCGCTCCGCGAGGTCCTTGGCGACGACCATCTCGTCGGCCTGCGGACGCGCCTTCGCCTGGAGGAAATCGACGGAAACCCCGACGAGCCTGCCGCCGGCCCGCTCGACGCCGTCGGCGACGACCTTCATCAGACCGACGTCGGAACCGCCCCAGACCAGGGTGTGACCGCCCTTGCCGAGCAGTTCGGCGAACTCGCGGGCGGGCCCGGTGTAGCGCTCGTCGAGGTCGGCGGCGGAGAGGAAGACACAGATGTTCATGGCCCCCAACCTAACGCCGTCCCCGCCCGCGAAGAACTCCCGGAAGGACTCCCGAAGGACGTCCCGAAGAGTCCCCGGAAAACTTCCGGAAGAACTTCCCGCTCCGAGCGATGAGTTCCGCCCGCCCCCGCAGTCCTAGTCCGTATGAGCAAAGTGATTTCGCGTGACGGCACCCCCCTCGCGTACGAGCGCACGGGCGAGGGCGAGCCGCTGATCCTGGTGGGCGGTGCCTTCAGCACGGGTACGGCGGAGGGCCCCCTCGCGGGCCTCCTCGCCCCGCGCTTCAGTGTCGTCACGTACGACCGCAGGGGCCGCGGCGACAGTGGCGACACCGCCCCCTATGCGGTGGCCCGCGAGGTGGAGGACCTGGCCGCGCTGGTCGACGAGGTCGGCGGCAGCGCCTCGCTGTACGGAATGTCGTCGGGCGGCGCCCTGGTGCTGCGCGCGGCGGCGGCCGGGCTGAGCGTCCCCCGTGTCGCGGTCTACGAGCCGCCGTTCACGGTCCTGGAGGAGACGCGGGCCGAGAAGGCTGCGTACACGGACCGCCTGAAGGAGCACCTGGACGAGGGGCGCAGGGGCAAGGCGGTGGAACTGTTCCTGTCCGTCGTCGGCATGCCCCACGAGTTCATCGCCCAGATGAAGCAGGCCCCGGTGTGGCGCTCCTTCGAGGCCCTCGCGCCGACCCTGGCGTACGACGACGCGGTCATGGGCGACGGCACGGTCCCGGCCGACCGGCTGGCGTCCGTGGCGCAGCAGGTCCTGGTGGTGTCCGGCGGGGCCAGCCCCGCGGTGATGCGCGACGCCGCCGTGCGCACCGCCGAAGCGGTACCGGACGGCTGCCACCACTGCCTGCCCCGGCAGACCCACGACGTGGACCCGCGCGCGCTGGCGCCGGTGCTGGCGGAGTTCTTCACCGCCGCATAGCGGGTGCGCGCTCCCACGGGGGTGGGGCGCGCACCTCGGCGGGCGGTGCGGTCGAGCCGCGGTCAGTCGGCGGCGTCCGTGCTGCGGGGCGGCGTCGTCGTCGCGAGCGTCGGCGTGGCGGCGAGGCGCGGGGCGTCGTACCGCAGGATCGCGTGCCGGGGCGCGTCGC
>NZ_JBSGZD010000239.1:0-12275 GCF_053610825.1 Streptomyces sp. NPDC054863
GCACCGGATCGGTGCGGCGGCCCTCCGTGCGAGCCGGGGAAATGTGCGGTCAGCGCACGTCGCCCATCAGCCCACGGACCTTGTTGCGGGACAGGTAGATCAGGAATCCCGCGACGACGGCCGCGGCGGCCTCGAAGGCGACGACGCCCGTGCTGTTGAGGTCGACCCCGGCGATGGCGAGCATGCCGGTCACGCTGTCACCCGCGGTGACCGCGAGGAAGAAGACACCCATCATCTGCGAGGCGTACTTCGCCGGCGCCATCTTCGTGGTCAGCGACAGACCCACGGGGGACAGGCACAGCTCGGCCACGGTGTGCATCAGGAAGATCAGCACCAGCCACCACATGGTGACCTTCGTGCCGTCGGTGGCCAGGCCCATCGGGATGAGGAACACGAAGAACGAGGCACCCGCCACCGCCAGGGCGATGGAGAACTTCACGATCGTGCTGGGCTCGCGGTTGCGCTTGGCGAGCGCCAGCCACACGGCGGCGGCGACCGGGGCGAGCAGCATGATGAAGCCCGGGTTCAGGGCCTGGAACAGGGTGTTCGGCATGTCCCAGCCGAAGATGTTGCGCTCGGTCTTGGAGTCACCGAACAGCGACAGCGTCGACGCTCCCTGGTCGAAGATCATCCAGAAGACGGCGGCGGCCACGAAGAAGTAGATGAACGCCGTCATCTTGGTCTGCTCTTCGCCGGACAGGTCCTTGTCCCGCTTGATCTTGGTCAGCACCCCGATCGGGATCAGCAGACCGGCCAGGATGATCGGGACCAGCACCCAGTTCTTGGTGAGCGTGAAGACGTCGGTGAGGCCGACCAGGAGGTAGAAGGCCGCGATCACGGCGACGCACACGAGCGCCTTGGTGAGGACGGTGCGCTTCTCGGTCTCCGACAGCGGGTTCGGGACCTGGTTGTCCTTCTCGCTGAAACCGCGGGAGCCGATCAGGAAGGTGACCGAGCCGATCGCCATGCCGACCGCCGCCAGGCCGAAGCCGAGGTGCCAGTTGACCTTCTCGCCGAGGATGCCGATGGCGAAGGGGGCGAACACGGCACCGAGGTTGATGCCCATGTAGAAGATCGTGAAGCCGCCGTCGCGGCGGACGTCCTTCGGGTCGGTGTAGAGGTGGCCGACCATCGTGGAGATGTTGGCCTTCAGCAGACCGGAGCCGACCGCGATCAGGCACAGACCGACGAAGAACATCACCTGTCCCGGCAGCGCCAGGGAGAGGTGACCGGCGACGATGACGAAGCTCGCGATCTGGACGGTCTTGCGGGCGCCCCAGACACGGTCGCCGATCCAGCCGCCGGGCATGGCCATGAGGTAGACCATGGCCACGTAGACGGAGTAGATGGCCGTGGCGGTGGCCGCGGTCATCGCGAGGCCGCCGCCCTGGCTGCCGGTCGCCGCGTCGGCGCCGCCGGAGACCAGGTACATCACGAGCAGGGCACGCATGCCGTAGTAGGAGAACCGCTCCCACATCTCGGTCATGAAGAGAATGGCCAGGCCGCGGGGGTGGCCGAAGAAGGCCTTGTCCCCGGCGGCGGGGGCCCCGGGGGTTTCCTTCGTCAGGCTGGACGCCATGGGTCGATCCTTGCTTGCTCGGGACGCGTCCGCGTGGAACACGGGGTACGCGCCCGGTGGGGGGCGGCCGGCACCGGTGCGGGGAACCGCACCAGGATCCACGCCCCGCGGAACGCATCGTCGCGCGCGGGGCCCGGCCCATAGGTCATTCACTGCTGTCGGAACCGGTGATGCGTGATGACCGGCCCGCACAGAAAAGGAGACCTTGAGCAGTTATTCCTGCCAAAGGCCCCCGAATACTGCAACTTATGTGCTCGCTACCTTACGACACGACAGTGCGGCATATGGAAGGACTTGAGAGATGGATCACAGGTATGGGTGGAACCGTCACAACACATTCAAAGGTCCTTCCCAGGAATGGGCAGTTAACTCGCAGGCCCTCCGCCCTACTTGTTGATCACGCCCGGCCCGCCCGTCACGCCGACTAACATTCCCTCCATGACCCGTGTACTGCTCGCCGAGGACGACGCATCCATTTCGGAGCCACTGGCCCGCGCACTGCGTCGGGAGGGTTACGAGGTCGAGGTCCGCGAGGACGGACCGACCGCCCTCGACGCCGGACTCCAGGGGGGCATCGACCTCGTCGTGCTCGACCTGGGGCTGCCCGGCATGGACGGCCTGGAGGTCGCGCGGAGACTGCGCGCCGACGGCCACGCCGTACCGATCCTGGTGCTCACCGCGCGCGCCGACGAGGTGGACACCGTCGTCGGGCTCGACGCCGGTGCCGACGACTACGTGACCAAGCCGTTCCGGCTCGCCGAACTCCTCGCCCGGGTCCGGGCCCTGCTGCGGCGCGGCTCCTCCGAGCCGACCCCGCCGCCCGCCACCCACGGCGTACGGATCGACGTCGAGTCGCACCGCGCGTGGATGGGCGACGAGGAACTCCAGCTCACGGCCAAGGAGTTCGACCTGCTCCGGGTGCTCGTGCGCGACGCGGGCCGGGTCGTCACCCGCGACCAGCTGATGCGCGAGGTCTGGGACACCACCTGGTGGTCGTCGACCAAGACCCTCGACATGCACATCTCCTGGCTCCGCAAGAAGCTCGGCGACGACGCCGCGAACCCCCGCTACATCGCGACCGTACGAGGCGTCGGCTTCCGCTTCGAGAAGAGCTGAGGCACATGCGGCCCCCGGTGGTGGCATCGGCCGATCCCCGCACCGGGAACGTGCATTCTTGATGCCATGCGCCGCCGTCTGATCAATTCCACGCTCGCCGTGGTGCTCGTCGTCATCGCCGTCTTCGGGGTCTCCCTCGTCATCGTCGAGACCCGCACCATCAGCAACAGCGCCCAGGAGTCCGTCGACTCGGAGGCGCTGCGGCTGGTGAGCGTCGTCGAAGGGCGGCTCGGCGGCGACGGGGACCTCAGCCGCGAGGTACTCGGCAAACAGATCGCCGGCCACCGGTACGCCCGTATCGAGATCCCCGGCCGCTCTCCCATCGAGATCGGCACCCCGCCCACCGACGGCGTCATCGAGGGCCGCGCCACCGGCGGGCGCGGTGAGGCCGTCACGGTGCAGGAGTCCCGCTCCACCGTCACCCTTGAGGTCGGCCGCACCCTGCTGATCATCGGGGCGGTGGCCCTGCTGGCCGTCGTCGCCGCCGTCCTCCTGGCCGTACGACAGGCCAACCGGCTGGCCTCCCCCCTCACCGACCTCGCCGAAACCGCCGAACGCCTCGGCTCGGGTGACCCCCGGCCCCGCCACAAGCGGTACTCCGTGCCCGAGCTCGACCGGGTCGCCGACGTCCTCGACTCCTCCGCCGAACGCATCGCCCGCATGCTCACCGCCGAGCGCCGCCTGGCCGCCGACGCCTCCCACCAGCTGCGTACGCCCCTCACGGCGCTCTCCATGCGGCTGGAGGAGATCACGCTCACCGACGACCTCGACACGGTCAAGGAGGAGGCGACGATCGCCCTCACCCAGGTCGAACGCCTCACGGACGTCGTGGAACGGCTGCTCACCAACTCCCGCGACCCGCGCACCGGTTCCGCCGTCGCCTTCGACCTCGACGAGGTCATCAAGCAGCAGATCGAGGAGTGGCGCCCGGCCTACCGCAGCGCGGGGCGGGCGATCGTACGGTCGGGAAAGAAGGACCTGCGCGCCGTCGGCACCCCGGGCGCGGTCGCCCAGGTCCTCGCCGCACTCATCGAGAACTCCCTCATGCACGGCGGCGGCACCGTCGCCCTGCGCTCCCGCGTCACCGGCAACCAAGCCGTCATCGAGGTCACCGACGAGGGCCCCGGAGTCCCCGTCGACCTCGGCGCGCGCATCTTCGAGCGGACCATCAGCGGCCGGAACTCCACCGGCATCGGCCTCGCCGTCGCCCGCGACCTCGCGGAGGCGGACGGCGGACGCCTCGAACTCCTCCAGCAGAAGCCCGCCGTCTTCGCCCTCTTCCTCAGCACGGTCGTGCCGGACAGCAGGCGGGACGGGGAAGGAAACGGGAAGACGATCAGGTGAGGCGGCCGGGGAGGGCGGCGGTCAGGGGAGGCAGCCGGGGGAGAGGGGCGGTCAGGTGAGGCGGGGCGCGGCGGGAGTGGGCCGCTCCACCTCTACCGGGGCTCCCTCGTCCTCCGCCTCCAGAAACTTCTCGGCCTGCCCGACCGCCTCCTTCGCGGGGAGCGTCCGGAACACCCACGTCCGGTACGACCAGAAGCGGAACAGGGTCGCCACCCCGATCCCGAAGACCTTGAAGATGTTGCTCTGCAGCGGGGTGTTCCAGCCGAAGCCGTACGTCGCCGCGTAGAGCAGCCCGTTCTCGATGACCGCACCCACCACGCTGAACAGCAGGAACAGCGTCAGCTCCTTGGCCCGGCCGCTCTTGTCGCGGTCGCGGTAGGTGAAGTACCGGAAGCCGACGTAGTTGAAGAGGACCGCGATCACGGTGGCGATCAGGCTGGCCCGTACGACCTGGAGGTCGGTGGTGTGCCGCAGCAGGTTGAACGCGGCCATGTTGACGAGAAGACCCAGGCCGCCGACGGCCCCGAACTTGACGACTTCACGCGCGAGCTGCTCCACACGGGTCCGCAGCGCTGTGCCGCCAGGCTCGCTCATGATGTCCGTCGACCCCGTTCGGTTGATGTCGTCAACCCAGCCATGCTAACCATCACCCCCGGGGCCCGACGCGGAGACGTGCTCCGTCCGGCCACAGGGCCGACGCACCCTTGTGTGTTCGTACGAAGGACCGCTCGTCCGGAGTGGTGTGTGCCTACGGATACCCTGGAAGAGTGACGTTCCCGGTAGTCGGCATGGTCGGTGGCGGTCAACTCGCCCGAATGACCCACGAGGCGGGCATCCCCCTCGGCATCAAGTTCAAGCTCCTCAGCGACACCCCTCAGGACTCGGCGGCCCAGGTGGTGAGCGAGGTCGTCATCGGCGACCATCGCGACCTGGACACGCTCCGTGCGTTCGCGCGCGGCTGCGACGTGATCACCTTCGATCACGAACACGTACCGACCGAACACCTGAAGGCCCTGGAAGCGGACGGCATCCCCGTCCGCCCCGGGCCCGACGCGCTGGTGCACGCCCAGGACAAGGGGGTGATGCGCGCGAAGCTGACGGAGATCGGCGCCCCCTGCCCCCGGCACCGGATCGTGACCGGTCCGGCGGACGTGACCGCCTTCGCCGAGGAGGGCGACGGCTACCCCGTCATCCTCAAGACCGTGCGCGGCGGGTACGACGGCAAGGGCGTGTGGTTCGTACGCACCGAGGCCGACGCCCACGACCCCTTCCTGGCCGGAGTCCCGGTCCTCGCGGAGGAGAAGGTCGAGTTCGTACGGGAACTGGCCGCCAACATCGTGCGCTCCCCGCACGGGCAGGCCGTCGCGTACCCCGTCGTGGAGTCGCAGCAGGTCGACGGCGTGTGCGACACGGTGATCGCCCCGGCCCCCGAGCTGTCCGCCGAGCTCTCCGGCGAGGCCCAGCAGCTCGCCATCCGCATCGCGGTCGAGCTGGACGTCGTGGGCCACCTGGCCGTCGAACTCTTCGAGACGAGGGACGCCGAAGGCAATCCCGGCATCCTCGTCAACGAGCTCGCCATGCGCCCGCACAACTCCGGCCACTGGACGCAGGACGGTGCGATCACCTCGCAGTTCGCCAACCACGTCCGCGCCGTCCTCGACCTCCCGCTGGGCGACCCCCGCCCGAGGTCGCGCTGGACGGTCATGTGCAACGTCCTGGGCGGCGACTACCCCGACATGTACAAGCCGTACCTGCACGTCATGGCCCACGACCCGCAGGTCAAGATTCACATGTACGGCAAGGACGTGAAGCCCGGCCGCAAGATCGGCCACGTCAACACCTACGGCGACGACCTCGACGACGTGCTGGAGCGCGCCCGTCACGCCGCCGGCTACCTCCGAGGAACGATCACCGAATGACTGCTCCCGCCCCCCTCGTCGGCATCGTCATGGGCTCGGACTCCGACTGGCCCGTCATGGAGGCCGCCGCCACCGCACTCGCCGAGTTCGAGATCCCCTACGAGGTCGACGTCGTCTCCGCACACCGGATGCCGCACGAGATGATCGCGTACGGAGAGGAAGCGGCGGGCCGCGGCCTGAAGACGATCATCGCGGGCGCGGGCGGCGCGGCGCACCTCCCGGGCATGCTCGCCTCCGTCACCCCGCTCCCCGTCATCGGCGTCCCCGTCCCCCTCAAGTACCTCGACGGCATGGACTCCCTCCTCTCCATCGTGCAGATGCCGGCGGGCGTCCCCGTCGCCACGGTCTCGGTCGCGGGCGCCCGCAACGCGGGCCTCCTCGCGGCCCGCATCCTGGCCGCCCACGACCCCGCGCTGCTGACCCGCATGCAGGAGTTCCAGCAGGAGCTGAACGCGCAGGCCACGGAGAAGGGCAAGCGGCTGCGCACCAAGGCCATGGGAACCGCCGACTCCTTCGGCTTCGGCAAGTTCGGAAAGTGAGCACCGTGCATCAGATGGACCACCTCTCCGCGGCCCGGGCCCTCCTCGCCGACTTCCCCGTCGTCGACGGCCACAACGACCTCCCCTGGGCGCTGCGTGAGCACGTCCGCTACGACCTGGACCGCCTCGACATCGGCGCCGACCAGCGCGGCACCCTCCACACGGACCTGGCCCGCCTCCGGTCCGGCTGCGTCGGCGCGCAGTTCTGGTCCGTCTACGTCCGCACCGACCTCGCCGGGGACTCGGCGGTCAGCGCCACCCTGGAACAGGTCGACGTCGTCGGCCAGCTGATCGCCCGCTACCCGGACCACCTGGTCCGCGCGCTGACGGCCGACGACATGGAAGCGGCCCGCGAGAACGGCCGCATCGCCTCCCTGATGGGCGCCGAGGGCGGCCACTCCATCAACAACTCCCTCGCCACCCTGCGCGCGCTGCACGAGCTCGGCGTCCGCTACATGACCCTGACCCACAACGACAACACCCAGTGGGCGGACAGCGCCACGGACGAGCCCTCCGTCGGCGGCCTGTCCGCCTTCGGCCGCGAGGTCGTCCGCGAGATGAACCGCATGGGCATGCTCGTCGACCTCTCGCACGTGGCCGCGACGACGATGCGCGCGGCGCTCGACGTCTCCGAGGCCCCGGTCGTCTTCTCGCACTCCTCCTCCCGCGCGGTCTGCGACCACCCGCGCAACATCCCCGACGACGTCCTGGCGGCCCTCCCCGCCAACGGCGGCGTGGCGATGGCGACCTTCGTGCCGAAGTTCATCCTCCCGGGAGCCGTCGAGTGGACGACCCGCGCCGACGAGAACATGCGCGCCCACGGCCTCCACCACCTCGACACCACGGCCGAGGGCATGAAGGTCCAGCGGGCCTACGAGTCCGAGAACCCCCGCCCGATGGCCACGGCTGCCACCGTCGCCGACCACCTCGACCACATGCGCGAGGTCGCGGGCGTCGACCACATCGGCATCGGCGGCGACTACGACGGCACGGCGTTCACCCCGGCGGGCCTGGAAGACGTCTCCGGCTACCCGAACCTGATCGCCGAGCTCATCTCCCGCAACTGGTCCACGACCGATCTCGCCAAACTCACCTGGCACAACGCGGTCCGCGTCCTGCGCGACGCGGAATCCGTCGCACGCGACCTCCAGCAGCACCGCTCCCCGTCGAACGCGACACTGGAACAACTGGACGGCTGAGGGACAGGCATGCAGCCATGACACATGCAGAAGGGGGGCGTCCCATGGGACGCCCCCCCTTCCGCATGCTTCTCCGCTACTTCGGCAGGTTCCGTGCCATCACGATGCGCTGGATCTGGTTCGTACCCTCGTACAGCTGCGTGATCTTCGCGTCCCGCATCATCCGCTCCACCGGGTAGTCCCGCGTGTAGCCGTAGCCGCCGAGGAGCTGGATCGCGTCCAGGGTGATCTCCATGGCCGCGTCGGACGCGTAGCACTTCGCCGCCGCGCCGAAGAAGGTGAGGTCCTCCTTCTCGCCGCCGGCGGAGACGCGCTCGGACCTCGCCGCAGCCGAGTACGTCAGCTGGCGGGCCGCTTCCAGCTTCATCGCCATGTCGGCGAGCATGAACTGCACGCCCTGGAAGTCGCCGATCGGCTTGCCGAACTGCTTGCGCTCCTGGACGTAACCCTTGGCGTAGTCCAGGGCGCCCTGGGCGATGCCGACTGCCTGGGCCGCGATGGTGACGCGGGTGTGGTCGAGGGTCTTCATCGCCGTGGCGAAGCCGGTGCCCTCGTCGCCGATCATGCGGTCGGCGGGGATGCGGACGTTGTCGAGGTAGACCTCGCGGGTCGGCGAGCCCTTGATGCCGAGCTTCTTCTCCGGTGCGCCGAAGGAGACGCCCTCGTCGGACTTCTCCACGACGAAGGCGGAGATGCCCTTCGAGCGCTTCTCCGGGTCGGTCACGGCCATGACCGTGTAGTACTCGGACTCGCCCGCGTTGGTGATCCAGCGCTTCACGCCGTTGAGCACCCAGAAGTCGCCGTCGCGGACGGCGCGGGTCTTCATGCCCGCTGCGTCGGAGCCGGCGTCCGGCTCGGAGAGGCAGTACGAGAACATCGCGTCGCCCTTGGCGAGCGGCGCCAGGTACTTCTTCTTGAGCTCCTCGGAACCCGAGAGGATGACGGGGAGGGAGCCGAGCTTGTTGACGGCGGGGATGAGGGAGGAGGAGGCGCAGACGCGGGCGACCTCTTCGATCACGATCACCGTGGCGAGGGCGTCGGCGCCGGCACCGCCGTACGCCTCGGGGACGTGTACGGCCTGGAGGTCGGAGGCGATGAGCGCGTCCAGGGCCTCCTTGGGGAAGCGGGCGTTCTCGTCCACCTCGGCGGCGTGCGGGGCGATCTTCGCCTCGGCGAGCGCGCGCACCGTTTCGCGGAGCATGTCGTGCTCTTCGGACGTGCGGTACAGGTCGAAGTCGGGCGAACCTGCCAAGGTGACTCACTCCCAAAGGTGCTAACTACCGTTAAGTAACCTGCTCAGTAACCCTGATTTTAGGGGGTGTGCGGCGCTCAGGGATACGTGAGTTTGCCGACAGGGTCAGGCGGGCTGAATCTCCCCTTACGGGCGCCCCGATATGCTCGGGCGCGTTGTCCCGCCCGTACCTCTAGGAGCACCACATGGCCCTCAGGATCACCGTGATCGGCACCGGCTACCTCGGCGCCACGCACGCAGCGGCCATGGCGGAGCTGGGATTCGAGGTGCTCGGGCTCGACGTCGTGCCCGAGAAGATCGAGATGCTGAGCGCCGGGCGCGTGCCGATGTACGAGCCGGGCCTCGAAGAGCTGCTGCGCAAGCACGTGGAGGGGCTGCCGGGGTCGACCGGGCGGCTGCGCTTCACCATGGACTGGGCGGAGGTCGGGGCGTTCGGCGACGTGCACTTCGTCTGTACGAACACCCCGCAGAAGCACGGCGAGTACGCGTGCGACATGAGCTATGTGAACAGCGCCTTCGGCTCGCTGGCCCCGCACCTGAAGAGCGACGCGCTGGTCGTCGGCAAGTCGACCGTGCCGGTCGGCTCCGCGGAGCGGCTCAAGCAGTTGCTCGCCGAGCAGGCCCCCGAGGGCGTCGAGCTGGCGTGGAACCCGGAGTTCCTGCGCGAGGGCTTCGCCGTGCAGGACACCCTGCACCCGGACCGGCTCGTGGCCGGCGTGGAGAGCGAGCGGGCCGAGAAGCTGCTGCGCGAGGTGTACGCGACGCCGATCGCGGAGGGCTCGCCGTTCGTGGTGACGGACTTCCCGACCGCCGAACTGGTGAAGACCGCCGCGAACTCGTTCCTGGCGACGAAGATCTCGTTCATCAATGCCATGGCCGAGGTCTGCGAGGCCGCCGACGGTGACGTGGCGAAGCTGGCGGAGGCGATCGGGTACGACGAGAGGATCGGGTCGAAGTTCCTGCGGGCGGGGATCGGCTTCGGCGGCGGCTGCCTGCCCAAGGACATCCGGGCCTTCATGGCGCGCGCCGGTGAGCTGGGCGCCGACCAGGCGCTCACCTTCCTCCGCGAGGTCGACTCCATCAACATGCGCCGCCGCGGCCACATGGTCGAGCTGGCCAGGGAGGCGCTGGGGGGCGGCGGCTTCCTGGGCAAGAGGGTCGCCGTGCTCGGTGCCACCTTCAAGCCCGACTCGGACGACGTACGGGACTCGCCCGCGCTGAACGTCGCGGGGCAGATCCACCTCCAGGGCGGTCAGGTGACCGTGTACGACCCCAAGGGCATGGTGAACGCCCGCCGCGTCTTCCCCACCCTCGGGTACGCGGACTCGGCCCTGGACGCGGTGCGCGGCGCGGACGTCGTCCTGCACCTCACCGAATGGCGCGAGTTCCGCGAGCTGGACCCCGCGGAGCTCGGCGGGGCCGTCGCACGCCGGCTGATCCTGGACGGGCGCAACGCGCTGGACCCGGTGCAGTGGCGCGAGGCGGGCTGGACGTTCCGGGCGATGGGCCGGCCGAAGGCCTGAAGCGATGCGGCCGACCGGAGTGCCGGAGGCGGTCCCGGCAGGCGCGTCCCTCGTCCTCGCCGTCCTGCTCGGACTGATGGGTCTCGGCCTTCTCGCCGTCGGACGGATCGGCAGCACCGGGCGGCTGCGGCGCAACGCCCTGGCCGGGATCCGTACCGCACGGTCCATGGAGAGCGACGAGTCGTGGCGGACCGTGCATCGTGCGGCTGCCCCCTGGCTGTACGCCGCCGGGGCGACGCCCCTGGCCGGAGCCGTCGCGGTGGTCTTCGTACGGCAGCCCGTCGTCTTCCTCGTCGTGGTGCTGGGCTCGGCCGGGCTGCTGCTGGTGTTCCTCGGCCTGGGGGCGTGGCGGGGGACGCGGTCGCTGCCGCCGCGCGGCCCCCGGCCCCCGGCCCTCTAGCCGTCCAGGTCCTCGATGCGGGCCGTCGAAGGGCCCCGGCGCTGCTGGGCCGCGCGGGCGGTGAACTCCATGTCGCGCAGCACCCGTTGGAGGTTCTCCCAGGTGAGGCGGGCCAGATCGGCCTCGGGCCAGCCGCGGTCCAGGAGTTCGGCGATCAGGTACGGGTAGCCGGCGGCGTCCCGCAGCGCGCCCTGGTGGGCGGCGCCCGTGTCGTACGTACCGGACAGGCCGACGCAGCCGGGGCCCGCGAGGGCACGGACGTGGTCCAGGTGGTCGGCGACGTCGCGGACCTCGGGGCCGGTGCGGTCCGCCGCGAAGGGCACCATGCACAGGCCGCCGTTCCCGCGCAGTGCGGCCAGGACGTCGTCGGGGGCGTTGCCGGGGTGGCAGGTGAGGGCGTGTGCGCCGGAGCGGCTGAGGATCACCGGGGCCCGGGAGAGGGTCAGGGCGGCGCGCATCGTCCCGGGGGACGCGCCGCTGAGGTCGGCGAGCATGCCGACGCGGTTCATCTCGCGTACGACTTCCTGGCCGAACCGGGTCAGTCCTGCGGGCGACGCCCAGTCCGTCCCGGTGAGGGTGAGGCTGCGGACGCCCAGCGCGTGCAGGGCGCGCAGCGTGCCCAGGGAGTCGCCGATCGCGGGGGCGCCGGCGGGGCCGAGCAGTGAGGCGATCCGGCCGCAGGCGCGGGCGGCGCTCACCTCGCCGGAGCCGAGTGCGAGACGCAGCGCCTCCGGATAGCCGCCGATCATGGCGCGGACCTGGTCGATCTGCTCCAGGGCGGCGGTGACCGCGCACCGGCCCCGGGCGTGCAGCGACCAGAACTGTGCGCCGACCCCGCCGGAACGCAGCCGCGGAATGTCGGTGTCCAGGGTGGACTCGCCGAGCTCTATGTCCGACCAGGGTGCGGAACGCAGCACTCCGGCCAGCCCGTTGTGACCGTCGGCAACGGGATGGGCGGCGAGCAGGGCGCGGGCCAGGGGGAGGCTGTCGGCGGCGGGGGGAACGCTGTCCGTGGCGGCGTCGGGGGACAGGCCCTGGTGCGCCTGGTGCGCCTGGTGCGCCTGGTGCGCCTGGTGCGCCTGGTGCGCCTGGTGCGCCTCGTGCGCCTCGTGCGTCCCATGTGCCTCGTGCGCGTCGTCGTCCGGCGTCCCTGGTGCGGGTGGGTCCGGGGCGGGCGCGGGTGGCTCCGTTCCGAGCCGGCCCGCCGCAGGGGCGGCGTGCGGTTCGTCCTGCAGCAGTGCCATGACGGGGCTCCGGTTCTGCGACGGCGGCGGTACGGCCACCGTGGCACGGGAGCGTCGGGGGTTCGCGGCTGGTGTGGCGTTCGAGGGACGGGCCCGGGGGGGCGGGGCTTGTGCGCCGAGGGGTGGGGCCGTGTGCGCAGAGAGGGACGGGCCCCTGTAC
>NZ_JBSGZD010000240.1:0-12246 GCF_053610825.1 Streptomyces sp. NPDC054863
CCCCCGGGGCGACCCGACTTCCCAGCACACCCGTGGTCGGCTTCATGGTTGGTCGGGCACACCCTGTGGTTGGTTCCGTGGTGGGTCCGGCGCTCCCCCGCCGACTGACGAACCAACCACGGACTCACCGCACCTGGCCCGGTGGCGGCGACCGGCGGCAACACCGGCCACCCCCGGTCGCCGCCCCACGGCCACCACAACCGGCCACCGGCCAGCGGCCACCACGGCCAGTAGCCACCGCACAATGGCCACCGGACAGCCGTCCCGGGCGGCGCCGACCGGTCCACCTCCGGCAGACCCCCCGGCCCCACCCGCCAACAGCCCCGCACCAGTACAGGACAGATACCACGCACAGCAGACACACAGGCCACCCCGACGAACCCCCTGACCACCTCCACAACACACCCAGGGTGGGTTCCGTGGTAGGTCCGACCTCCCCCCGCCGACGAACCAACCACCGAGCCCACCACAGCTGGTCACGGGCGAGCGAACCCGGGCGCCCGTCCCTGCCGCCCCAAGGCGGGCACGGGCCGGGCGGCTCGCCCCAGGGGTGCGGAACCCTGCCCGGCGGTGTGGGTGCACGGGGCTGTTCATCCGTGCCTGCAGGCCCCACCATGCTCCTGACTACTCGGGCGTAACAGGTCGTAGGGGGAAGTGTGTTGAAGCCTGGCTCCCAGCTCGGCGGCAGGAGCGCCGTTCCGCTGCTGGCCGTCGTCGTATCCCTGTTGTTGTTCCTGCCGGCTGCCACCGTGCATGCGCAGGCGCCCGCGCGGGGCACGGATTCCGCCCGTATCCCGGTGGTCTTGGTCCATGGTTACAACGCCGACCCCGGTGTTTGGGGCGGCCTGCGTGAGGACTTCAAGGCTGACGGGTACACCGAGGCCGAGCTCTTCTCCTTCGGTTACGACACCCATCGGTCGGTCAACGAAGTCCTGGCCGGCGAACTCGCCGCGTACGTCGAGAACGTCAAGCGGCAGACCGGAGCGGGCCGCGTCGATCTCGTGGCCCACTCCTTCGGCAGCCTCGTCACCCGCTGGTACACGAAGTTCGACCCCGCCGGCCAGTCGTCCGTGGCGCACTGGGTTTCCCTTGCCGGCCCCAACCACGGCACCAGCACCGCGTGGGCCTGTACCCTGTGGGACCAGGCGTGCCGCGACATGACTCCCGGCTCCTACGTACAGAAGCGGCTCGCGGAGGGCGACGAGACACCCGAGGCCGTGCGCTACGCCACCTGGTGGTCGGACTGCGACGAGGTCATCAACCCCGACAGCAGCGTGCCGATGACCGGTGCCGTCAACACCGCCGCCGGCTGCCTCGACCACAACGCACTCCTGGGCGACGACACCGTCTCCCGGGGAGTCCGCGCCACCCTCCGCTCGTAGAGCTCGTAAGACTCGTAAGGCTCGTAAAACGATCTTGTTGAAGTCCCGCGGCGAAGGGCGGCGCGAGCGCGGTGTACGGAAGTCCGCGTGGCCGCTGCACCGGAGGCGTACACCGCTCTTGGGTCCGGCGGACGGTCCCGGTCCGTCACCGGACGGCGCGGTCCTGGACGCGGCGGGCCACGGCGAGCACGACCGGCGCCGCGAGCCAGCACAGGTACGCGTCGGAGCTCATGGTCAGGAACGAGACGGGGACGGACGCCCCGAACACCGCGGCCAGGCAGGTGCTGCGCACCAGGCTCTCGGCGAACTCCCGGGGCGGGACGTCCGTGCGGTACAGGTGTGCGCGTCGGATCTCCCGGATGATCAGCGCGAACGACGCGGACGCCAGGACCTGCACGATCGCGTACAGGGTGAACCGGGGTGGGAAGGCGCCGTCGGCGGTGATCACCCGGGTCGCGAACGGCATCAGGACCTGCAGGAACAGCCAGGCCAGGGTGAGGCTTGTCAGGCGGCTGTTCAGCGAGCGGACGTGTCGGAAGATCTCGTGGTGGGCGCGCCAGTGGGCGGCGATGACCGCGAAGCTGAGTGCGAAGGCCAGGTACTCCTTGCTGTGGGCCGACACCGAGCTCAGCATGGCGCCGGTGGTGTCGCCGGTGGGGACGGGGAGGTCCAGTGCCAGCAGGGTGAGTGCGATCGGGATCGCTGCGTCGACGAGCGCGATCAGCCGCTGGGTGGCGAGCGTTCGTGCCTCGCCGGTCGCGTCGGACTCGTCGATCGCGTCGGTCGCGTCGGGCCCGCCGAGTCCGTCCAGTCCGTCGGGTTCGTTGTCGGGTTTGTGGCTGGTACGGGTCGTCATGGTGGGGATCAGCTCCCTGCGGTTCGGGCGACGGTTTCCGCGGGCGGCCGGGGCGTGGCCGCCAGGCGCCGGGACCGTACGGCCAGGATGATCATGACTGCCGGGATCAGGAGGTCGTTGACGAGGACTCCGCCGGTGTTGCCGGGGACGTGGTCACCGCCTGCGAACCACTGGTAGAGGTGGCCGGCCAGGGCTCCCCAGAGGAACATCCCGCCGCCGATCCCGATGGTGATGCGTTCCCGCGCGGATGCCGAGGCGGCCCGGAAGCCCATGACGGCCAGTCCGAGGTTGGCGAAGGCGATCTCGAACATGAAGGGCGTCCGGTCGAAGCCGATTGCCGTGGCCATGACATCCGGGAAGGCGAGGAACGCGACCGTCATCCACAGGCTGCCGCAGCCGAAGGCGCCGATGGCCCACCAGCGCTGCCAGGTTTCCAGCGCCTGCTGGGGCGACCGGGCGCGGCGGGTCCGTACGAAGGCCCCGATGGCCGGCACCAGGATCCAGACCAGGGGGAAGGCGGACTGGGCGAGGTAGGAGAAGTTGTCCATGCCTCCATTCTTAACTGGTTAATATTAACCCGTCAACGGTCGGGTACAGTGGTAGCCGTGGATGACGGACTCGCAGACGCACTGCACCGCGTGGTCATGCTGCTGGGCGAAGCCGCCCGGCGGCGCACCGACGACCCCGGCGGCCCGACCTACAGCCAGATACGCCTCCTGGGCACGCTGGAGGACATCGAGCCGGTGACGCAGCACCAGCTCGCGCAGGCGCTGTCGGTGTCCGACCCGGCGATCAGCCGGGCGCTACGACCGCTCGAAGCGGACGGCCTGGTGCAGATCACCGTCGACCCCGAACACGCGCGGCGACGGCTGGTCCGTCTCACCGAGGCCGGCCGGAATGCCTTCCACACCGCCGGGAAACCGCTCGGCGACGAATTCCGGGCCGGGCTCGTCGCAGCCGGTTTCCCCTACGAGCGCTACCTTGAGGACACCCGCCGGCTGGCCGAGATCCTCGCATCCGACTGAGACCGAGGCAGGGGCAGGGAGGGGGCAAGGGCAGGGGCAGGTCGCGGTGTGCCTCCGTCGCGGGGCCCCACACGCGTGGGGCCCGGAGACAGCAGCCTCCAGGCCCCACCCATGTGCTGCGCCCCTGTGCCCCGCTCTCCTCGGACCTGGCCAGAGCTCTCAGACGGCGCGGCTGAGCCGTTCCGTCCCGATCGCCTATTACGGATCCGGCCAGGACGCCGCACCGTTGAACGCGACGGACGACCTGCCCGCCGGGTGACACCACGCACACCGACAGCCAGCGCCCAGAACAGGAGAGGGAGAGCGGCGACCCGTTCCATGCCTCCCATGCCGAGGCCGAGGCAGTGGTGGGGGAGGAACAGCCCGAAGGCGACGAGCGCGGTGACTCCCAGCAGGCCGGTGCCCCACCGCAGACAGGCCGGTAGACGTTCTGCCAGGCCGAACCCCGCCAGGGCGAGACCGGTGTTGCCCGCGGCCATGATGAGGAGGGCACCCAGGACGTGCTGGTTCTCGTTGACGTCCGGCGGGAGCCAGCCCGGCCCGTACGAATCCCACGCCGGCAGCAGCGATCAGCAGGCGGGCCGTGGCAGCGGCCCGGCCGCTGCGTCACAGGACACCACCGGTCAGGGCGGCGCCGACAACGAGCAGCGCCCCCAGGACGACGAACGAACCATGCATCAGAGCGTGCCCGGGTGAGCAGATGTACTGCGGCTCGGGCTCCGGATGCAGGGCGCACAGAGCGTTGCCCAGGTCGCTGATGCTGTTCCACGCCCAGCCGTACGGTCCGGCCCAGGCCGACCCGGCGATCCAGTGGACGGCGAAGAACTGCACCACGCCCACGATCCATGCCCAGTACCCGCTTCGGACTCTCACTCTGTCCACCTTCCGCCACGCGAATCCCGTCGCGGACTTCCGTGCGGACAGCCGATCATGCGGCGGCGAACTCGGGCACTCCGACGAGCCCCCGGCAACGGGGTGGAGCGGGCCCTACTGCCGGCTTCTGGCAACCACCCGGCTCAAGCGCTCAGTCGCTCCAGCGGTCGTGGATCTCGCTCAGCGTCGCGAACCACACGTCGTCGTGCCGACGGGCGTGGCGGACGAAGCGTTCCAGCATCATGATCACGTGTGCCCGCCCGCTCACGATGCCGTGCACGGTGAGGATCACGACGCCGTCGGGCTCGTTCTCGTAGGCGTAGTCGAAGGTGTCCCGCCAGCGCGCGAAGGCCCCCTCGGTCGACATGAGCCCGGCGAGCAGGCCGGGGACGTGGTCGAGTGCGGGGACGTCGTCCAGGCGCCAGGACACGGGCAGTTCGAGCACCGGGCTGGGCGGGCCGAACGCGTGAGGTTCCTCTCGGTGGACCACGACGGGGCGCGGCCGGTACGGGACGAAGTCGCGGCCCATCAACGAGCTGTCCCAGGCGAAGCCGAACTCCTCAAGGATGCCGAGTGTGGAGTGGGAGAAGTCCCAGGCAGGTGAGCGGTATCCGCGGGGGCGCCGGCCGACGATCTTCTCGTGCCGGCCGAGCTGCCACTCCATCAGCCGCCGTTCCTCCTGCTCCGTGAGCGAGGGCACCGACTCGTGGTACGCGCCGTGCGCGGCGATCTCGTGCCCGTGGTCGAGCACCGACCGGATGCTGTCCGGGAACGTGATCAACGTATGCCCGGGTGTGCACCAGGTCGTCGGTATCCGGTGCTTCTCGAACAGCGCGAGCAGGCGCGGGGTGCCCACCTCGACGTCGAATTCGCCGCGCGAGAGAAACGCGGGGCTGAGCTTGGAGATGTCCCCGTCGGGCGCACACTGTGCGTCGAAGTCGACGCTGATACTGACGGCGAGACGCTTGCCTTCGGGCAGGTCGAGCGGCATGGAGGCTCTTTCGTCGAGTGCCGGGAACTTGATCGTCGTGTTCCGACCAACTCCGACCTCGCACACGGGTATTCCCCTCGCCCGCGGCCCGTCCACGATCCGAGTACGGCTCAGGCAGTGCTGTCCGGGGCCGATTCGGATTTCGTGTGGAGGAACTCGCGGACCTGTTCCGCGGCGCGGGTGAAGCTCTCGGAGACGTAGTCGAGGAAGCGGACGATGCTCTCCAGGCGGGCAGCGGCCGGGGTGCCGGGGCCGAGGATGCCAACTCCCTGCCGTGCGTTCTCGACCAGTTGGGCGGTGGAGCGGGCGCCGGCCATCATCGCCTGGTACCAGATGTCGTCGACGACGACGTAGCGCTCGCGGCGGCGTTCGCCGCGTTCTCTGCGTACGAGGCCCTGACTGTCGAGGAACGCGACCACCTTGGAGACGGACGCCGGACCGACCTCGAAATGCCGGGCGAGTTCGGACGCAGCGAGGCTGCCGGAGTCGGTGAGGGTTCCGTGGGGCTGCGGCGATGTCTCCGGTCCCCGGGGCGCGGTCTGCCTGCGTCGCTGAGTACGGCGTTCGGTGGCGCGGTGGGCCAGGTCGGCGCGGTAGGCGGTGGGGCCGCCGTTGCGCATGACCTCGCGGGTGATCGTGGAGGTCGGGCGGTCGAGACGCCGGGCGATCTCCGCGTAGGCGAGGCCGTCGGCCGGTCCCCACGCGATCTGCTGACGTTCCTGCTGGGTGAGCCTGCCGCCCGGCATCGCGTTCTCCTACACGTTTTCGTTCCCCGTGGTCGTCCCGGGCGGCCCGAGCTTAGCGTTCACTCTCAACGCATTGCAACGAACGGGCGGCTGACGTTGCATTAGACACCAAGGACATTGCAACGAAATTTCCGTACTGACCTGCATAGATGGCAACTTGATGCAACGACAGAGTTGCCAGTTTCATGAAGGCAACGTAGCGTTTCTGTCATCGGAAACAACGAGCCGAAGGAAAACATCATGCAGTTCACCACCACCGCCCCCGTCAGTGCCGTCCTCGACATCCCCGCCGGGAGCATCCGCCTCATCGCCACCGACCGGGCCGACACCACGGTCGAGGTCCTCCCCTCGAGCGCCTCGAAGAGCCGAGACGCCAAGGCGGCGGAGCAGACCACGGTCGAGTACCGCGACGGCGTCCTGCGGATCGAGAACCCGGCCGCGAAGAACCAGACCTTCGGCCACCCCGGATCCGTCGAGGTCACCGTCCAACTGCCCGCCGGCTCCCGCGTCGAGGCGAAGACGGCCACCGCCGAGTTCCGGGGCGTCGGACGCCTCGGCACCGTCACCTACGAGAGCGCGCACGGCTCCGTCAAGCTCGACGAGACCGACGGCGCCGAGCTCACCCTCCAGGCCGGCGACATCCAGGTCGGCCGCCTCGGCGGCCCCGCCCGGATCAGCACCCAGAAGGGCAACCTCCGCATCAACGAGGCCGTCCACGGCGAGGTCGTACTGCGCACCGAGGCCGGCGAGATCACCATCGGCGCCGCCCGAGGCGTCTCCGCCACCCTCGACGCCGGCACCGCCTACGGCCGCATCCACAACACCCTCAACAACACCGACGGCGCCACCGCCGGCCTGAACATCCGGGCGACCACCTCGTACGGCAACATCACCGCCCGCAGCCTCTGACCTGCACCCCCAGGCCCGAAGCCCTGGAGAACCTCCTGAAACGCGGTGTTCGGGAAGGCCGGACGCGCAGCCCGGCAGCCGGGCCGGCACCGCAGCCCCGTACGCCCGGAAACGGCAGCGGAGATCGCGCGCAACACCGTCAACTCCGCTGCCCCCAGGCAACTTCATCACCATGCGCAACACTGATATCGAGGAAGGACCCAGAGAATGACCACTACTGAGGACTACCAGGCCGCCGAGCAGCTCCTGCGCCGGCCCGCCCGCCCCGGCGAGCTCGTCGTCGGCGACAAGGTCAGGCCCCAGTGGATCGACCAAGGCGCCCGCTTCTGGTACGCGGTGAGCAACGGCGCCGGCAAGCGGTTCGTCCTGGTCGACCCGGCGGCGGGCACCCGCGAGCCGGCCTTCGACCACACCCGGGTCGCCGCCGCGCTGGCCGCCGCCTCCGGGCAGCAGGCCGACCCCGAGGCCCTGCCGTTCACTGGCATCCAACTGGCCCCGGACGCCGTCGAGTTCGACGCGTACGGCGAGTACTGGCGCTGCCGCCTGGACGACTACACCTGTGAGCGGGCCGAGTTCACGCCGCCCGGCAACCCGCTGGAAGTGCCCTCGCCCGACGGGAAGTTCGCGGTGTCCCGGCGGGGCCCCGACCTGTGGGCGCGCTCACTCTCCGACGGCCGCGAGTGGGCGCTGACCACCGACGGCGGGAGCGACCACCAGTACGGCACCGGCCCCGCCTCCACGGGCAACAGCACCCTGCTGCGCAAGATCGGCCTGCCCCACATGCCGCCCGCGATCGCCTGGTCGCCCGACTCGACGAGGGTACTCACGCACCGCACCGATGAACGCAATGTCCGCCCGGCCCACCTCGTGGAGGCCGCGCCCGCCGGCGGCGGCGCGCCCCAACTGCACACCCAGCGGTACGCCCACCCCGGGGACGCGCACCTGCCGCTGGCCGAACTCGTCGTACTGGACGTCGCCGCGGGCACCGTGGTCCGCGCGCAGGCCGAGCCGCTGCTCATGCCGCACCTGTCGCCGGTCATGAGCAAGTGGGCGTGGTGGGCCCCGGACGGCTCGGCGGTGTACTACCTCGACCGCTCCCGCGGCCTGCACACCCTCGCTCTGCGCCGGCTGGACCCGGCCACCGGTGAGGTGACCGAAGTGCTCAGCGAGACCGGGGAGACCCGGGTGGAGCCCAACCAGTGGCTGTTCGAGCCGCCGCTCGTGCGGGTGCTGGCCGGCGAGGTGCTGTGGTACTCGCAGCGGGACGGCTGGGGCCACCTCTACCGGTACGACCTGCGCACCGGCGCGCTGCTCGGGCAGGTCACCTCCGGGCAGTGGGGGGTACGGGAGATACTGCGCGTCGACGAGGCCGAGCGGGTGGTGTACTTCACCGCCACCGGGCTCATCGACGAGGATCCCTACCGGCGCACGGTGTGCCGCATCTCGCTGGACGGCTCCGGCTTCGCCAGGGTCACCGACGACGACCAGGACCACGTCGTCACCGTGGCGGCGGACCAGGGGTACTTCCTCGACTCCGCCTCCACCGTCGACACGCCGCCGGTGTCGCGTGTCGTCGACTGGACGGGGCAGGTCCTGGTCGAGCTGGAGCGTGCCGACATCAGCAAACTCACCGCGACCGGCTGGACGGCGCCGGAGCGGTTCTGTGTGAAGGCGGCCGACGGGGAGACGGACATCTACGGGGTGCTGTACCGGCCGCGCGGGTTCGACGCCTCCCGGCATTACCCCGTGGTGGACCACGTCTACCCCGGCCCGCAGGTCAACCGCGTCGCCCCGTGCTTCGACCCGGGCGGCATGGGCCTCGACGCGGAACCCCTCGCGGCGCTCGGCTTCGTGGTCGTGGCCCTGGACGGGCGGGGCACCCCGGGACGGAACAAGGCCTTCCACGACGCCTCCTGGGGACGCCTGGCCGACGCGGGCGGCCTGGCCGACCACGTCGCGGCGCTGCGGCAACTCGCCGCGAGCAGGCCGTGGATGGACCTGGACCGGGTGGGCGTGTTCGGCCACTCCGGAGGCGGATACGCCGCAGCGCGGGCGATGCTGGAGTTCCCCGACACGTACAAGGCCGGGGTCGCCCTCTCCGGGTCGCACGACGCCCGCACCTTCAATCCGGGCTTCGTGGAGACCTACGACGGCGCCGACAGCCCCGAGGCCTGGGACCGTACCTCCAGCCTGGACCTCGCGGACCGGCTCGCGGGCAAACTGCTGCTCGTCCACGGCGAGATGGACGACCAGGTGCACCCGAGCCAGACGCTGCGCCTGGCCGACCGGCTCGTCGCCGCGAACAACGACTTCGAGCTGCTCGTCGTACCGGGGGCCGAGCACACGTTCATCGACTGCCTGGCCTACGTACGCACCCGCTGCTGGGACTTCCTGGTGCGCGAGCTGACGGGCACGCAGCCGCCCGCCCACCGCCCCGCGCCGATCGCCGTCGGCCCGGAGCTGCTCGCCGAGATGTTCGCCTGAACACGACACCACCACGCCGGGGGCTGACGGTGCCGCGGTTCCGGGCGGGCAGCGCGGGGAGGGCCGAGGTGTGAGGTCGGTGGGGGGTGTGCGGGTCAGCCCAGCAGGTCGGCGACCGGAACGCCAACGGGGCCGCCGCCTGCGGTAAGCCCGCCGAGCAGGGCTCCGGGGGCGGGGACGGCGCCGGGGCCGCCCGGGTGCACCCGGCGCGCTGCGGCTTCCTCCTTGAGCTGCAGGTCGTCCACCCGGGACTTGATGCCGGCCAGGAACTTCGGCGGGTTGGCGATGTCCGTCAGCTGCTGCAACTGCTGGGCGTTGACGGCGTCGGCCCGCGACTGGGCCGCTGCGACCTGCTCGGATCCCGGCATGGCGTGGTCACCGTCGTGGTGGGCGAACGCCGGGGTGGCCGAGCCCAGGGCAACGAACGTTCCGGCAAGGGCGGCGGTGGCCTGCATGTACTTCACGAGGGGTCCTGTCTGTGGGCGGTGACGGGACGACACGCCGCCGAAGTGGCCGCTGTCGTTTCACCTCTGGAGAACGCGTGCCCTCGCCAATGGAGACGTGACCGGACCGCAGATCACCCTATTGACGCACTCCGTCCTCCGGCGGGGCCCGGCGGCCGAACGCTCTTCCGGGGCGGGGCCGGTGTGCGACTGACGGGCGGGGCGGGCGCGTGACTTCCGTGCGGTGCGGCTCGTTGCGCCTGCGTCCAGCCGAAACGCACTCAGCAGGAGAACCATGCGCCATCACAAGGCCACTGCCGCCGCCCTTGCCGTTCTCGCCTCGGGCACGGCGCTCGCCGCTGCTGGGACTGCTCAGGCTGCTGCTCCCGAAGCCGCTCCGAAGCCGGGCCCGGCCGCTGCGGCACCGGCCGGTGATCCTTTGGGTGGCCTCCCTCTGGTCGGGGAACTGACCAAGGCGGGCGCATCCGCGAAGTCCGCCGCTCCCGGTGGCCTCCCCGGTGGCCTCCCTGGTGGCCTGCTCGGTGGCCTCCCCGTCGGCAGCTGACCGCAGCGCGGCGGGGTGGGGTGGGCGTGACTCTCCGGTGCGCCCGCCGTTGACAGTCCATGAAGAAGCACGCGCTGATCCTCGCCGCCGCGGCTGTCGCCGCGCTCGCTGCTCCGGCCGTTGCCGCTTCGGCGGACGAACTGCCGTCCGTACTGCCCCTGACGGTTCCGGAGGTCTCGAAGGGGAGTTTCCAGGGCGCCGACCGTGTCCTGGAGCCCGCACCCCTGGCTTCCCGATAAGCGTCGCAGATCACTTCTCACGGCTTCTCGCTATAGGCCTTTCGGGTGACAGAAAAAACTCGCGGAATCAAGTGAGTTTCCTCGATGACGCCACCTCGTTACGGATAGCGAAAGCGGTGCTACGGGAATGCGAAATCAACTCGTGCAGCACGAAATGCGTGACTGTTCACGGTGCCGCCCAAAGAAAGGTCACAAAATGAAGTCCATGAAGATCGCCGCAGTCGTCGCCGGCACGCTGATGACCCTCGGTGCGGCCTCCCCCGCCATGGCGGACGCCGAGGCCGAGTCCAAGGTCATGAACTCCCCGGGCGTGCTCTCGGGCAACAACATCCAGGTTCCGGTGCACGTGCCCGTGAACCTCTGCGGCAACAGCGTGAACCTGATCGCCCTGCTGAACCCGGCGTTCGGCAACACCTGCATCAACAAGTAGTTCTGAATCCGAACCCTCGTGTGTTCGGACCCGGCCAGTCCCTGAATTCATGTATTGCATTCAGGGGTTGGCCGTTCAACGCCTCCTCGCGTGTGGGTGAGCAATCGGCTCACCCCGCAATCATGAAAGACAGGGAACGGCGAAGTGCGACAGGTATTGCGTAAGAGCGTGCTGGTCACAGCAGCAGTCTCGGGGGTGCTCTCCATGACCGCGGGCGCCGCCCACGCGGACGCGGTGGCAGAGGGGACGGCCGCGAACTCGCCGGGCGTCGGCTCTGGCAACAGCGCTCAGGTTCCGGTGCACGTCCCGGTGAACCTCTGCGGCAACACGGTCAATGTGATCGGTCTGCTGAACCCGGCATTCGGCAACAAGTGCGCGAACGTCTCCAAGAAGGCGCCGGGTACGGGCAAGGCCAGCGGGGCCACCGCCGACTCGAAGGTGGCCAACTCCCCGGGCGTCGTGTCCGGCAACAACGCTCAGGTTCCGGTACACGTCCCGGTCAACGTCTGCGGCAACACGGTCAACGCGGCAGCGCTGCTGAACCCGGCGTTCGGCAACGAGTGCGCGAACGTCTCCGGGAAGGCGCCGGGCACAGGCACGGGTACGGGCACGAACAACGGGGCCTCGGCCGACTCGAAGGTGACCAACTCCCCGGGCGTCGTGTCCGGCAACAACGCTCAGGTTCCGGTACACGTCCCGGTCAACGTCTGCGGCAACACGGCCAACGCCGCGGCGCTCCTGAACCCGGCATTCGGCAACGAGTGCTCCAACGGGCCGGCCATGCCGACCCCGCCGGCCGACGAGCCGCCGGCTGATGAGCCGCCCGCCGACGAGCCCCCGGCGGATGAGCCCCCGGCCGACGAGCCGCCCGCGGACGAGCCGCCCGCCGACGAGCCCCCGGCGGATGAGCCCCCGGCCGACGAGCCGCCCGCGGACGAGCCGCCCGCGGACGAGCCGCCCGCCGACGAGCCCCCGGCCGACGAGCCGCCGGTCGTCAAGCCCCCGGTCGTCAAGCCGCCCGTCAAGCCCACCGTCCCGAGCAAGCCCACCACTCCGAGCAAGCCCGCGGCTCCGAGCAAGCCCACCGCTCCCAGCAAGCCCACTGCCCCGGGCAAGCCCACCGGTGGTAAGCCGCGCATGGCGTCCACCGGTGTCGGTGAGCCCGGAAACGCTGCTGCGCTGGGCGCGGCGCTGCTCCCCGCCGGCGCGTTCCTGGCCCGCCGCGGTCGCGCCGCACAGCGCTGACCCTGAGGTTCCGGGCGGCCGTTGCCGCCCCAGCGGGGCAGGTCCTTGAGGACACTGT
>NZ_JBSGZD010000241.1:0-12214 GCF_053610825.1 Streptomyces sp. NPDC054863
GTGTCACCGCCCTGCGCCGTTGCCGCCCGCCGTTCGGCCGTCCCCGCCCCGGATCCGCCGCACATCTCACTGCCGGTGAGCACCCTCGCCGTGGAAGGATGGCTCAGAACGTCACGATCCGAGGAGATGACAGGGTGCCCGGTACCAATCTGACCCGCGAAGAAGCGCAGGAGCGCGCGCGGCTGCTCACGGTTGAGGCGTACGAGGTCGAGCTCGACCTCAGTGGTGCGCAGGAGGGCGGTACGTACCGCTCGGTGACCACGGTGCGCTTCGAGTCCGCCGAGGACGGGGCCACGAGCTTCATCGACCTGGTCGCTCCGGCCGTGCACGAGGTCGTGCTGAACGGTGCGGCGCTGGACGCGAAGGCGGTCTTCGCCGATTCGCGCATCGCGCTGGCCTCTCTGCGCGGCGGGGCCAACGAGCTGAAGGTCGTCGCGGACTGCGCCTACACGAACACCGGTGAAGGTCTCCACCGCTTCGTGGACCCGGTCGACGAGCAGGCCTATCTGTACACGCAGTTCGAGGTGCCGGACGCCCGGCGGGTGTTCGCCAGCTTCGAACAGCCCGATCTGAAGGCGACCTTCCAGTTCACCGTGAAGGCCCCGACGGGCTGGACCGTGATCTCCAACTCGCCGACGCCCGAGGTGCCGCAGGACGACGTGTGGGTCTTCGAGCCCACGCCGCGCATCTCGACGTACATCACGGCGCTGATCGTCGGCCCTTACCACTCGGTGCACTCGTCGTACGAGGGCAGGGACGGGCAGTCCGTGCCGCTGGGCATCTACTGCCGTCCCTCGCTGGCCGAGCACCTCGACGCGGACGAGATCTTCGCCGTCACGCGGCAGGGCTTCGACTGGTTCCAGGAGAAGTTCGACTACAACTACCCGTTCGCCAAGTACGACCAGCTCTTCGTGCCAGAGTTCAACGCGGGCGCGATGGAGAACGCGGGCGCGGTGACCATCCGCGACCAGTACGTGTTCCGCTCGAAGGTGACGGACGCCGCGTACGAAACGCGCGCCGAGACGATCCTGCACGAGCTCGCCCACATGTGGTTCGGCGACCTCGTCACGATGGAGTGGTGGAACGACCTGTGGCTGAACGAGTCGTTCGCCACGTACACCTCGATCGCCTGCCAGGCGTACGCCGAGGGCTCGAAGTGGCCGCACTCCTGGACGACGTTCGCGAACTCCATGAAGACGTGGGCCTACCGCCAGGACCAGCTTCCCTCGACGCACCCGATCATGGCCGACATCCGTGACCTGGACGACGTGCTGGTCAACTTCGACGGCATCACCTACGCCAAGGGCGCGTCGGTGCTCAAGCAGCTCGTCGCGTACGTCGGCATGGACGAGTTCTTCGCCGGTGTGCAGTCGTACTTCAAGGCGCACGCCTTCGGGAACACGCAGCTGAGCGACCTGCTCGGCGCCCTGGAGCAGACGAGTGGCCGCGACCTCAAGACGTGGTCGCAGAAGTGGCTCCAGACGGCGGGCATCAATGTGCTGCGTCCGCAGATCGAGACGGACGCCGACGGTGTCGTCACGGCCTTCGCCGTCAAGCAGGAGGCTCCGGCGCTGCCCGCGGGCGCGAAGGGTTCCCCGACGCTGCGTCCGCACCGCATCGCGATCGGCCTGTACGACCTGGACGGCGCGGGCAAGCTGGTGCGCACCGACCGCATCGAGCTGGACGTCGACGGCGAGCTGACGCCGGTGCAGGCGCTGGTGGGCCGGGCACGTCCGGACGTCGTGCTGCTCAACGACGACGACCTGTCGTACGCGAAGGTGCGGCTCGACGAGGCCTCCCTGGCCTTCGTCACCGCGCACCTGGGCGACTTCACCGAGTCGCTGCCGCGCGCCCTGTGCTGGGCGTCCGCGTGGGACATGACGCGCGACGGCGAGCTGGCGACCCGCGACTACCTGTCGCTGGTGCTGTCCGGCATCGCGAAGGAGTCGGACATCGGCGTCGTGCAGTCGCTGCACCGTCAGGTGAAGCTGGCGCTGGACCTGTACGCGGCGCCGTCCTGGCGCGAGGCGGGCCTGTCGCAGTGGACCGAGGCGACCCTCGCCCACCTGCGGTCCGCCGAGCCGGGCAGCGACCACCAGCTGGCGTGGGCGCGGGCGTTCGCTGCCACGGCGCGCACGCCGCAGCAGCTGGACCTGCTGCGGGCCCTTCTTGAGGGCACCGAGTCGGTCGAGGGGCTGGCCGTGGACACCGATCTGCGCTGGGCGTTCGTCGGGCGTCTCGCCGCCGTCGGGGTCATGGACGAGGACGAGATCGCGGCGGAGCTGGAGCGCGACAACACCTCGGCGGGCAAGCAGCACGCGACCTCGGCGCGTGCGGCGCGTCCGACGGCGGAGGCGAAGGCGGAGGCCTGGGCGTCGGTCGTCGAGTCCGACAAGCTGCCGAACTCGCTCCAGGAGGCCGTCATCGGCGGCTTCGTACAGACCGATCAGCGTGAGCTGCTCGTCCCGTACACGGAGAAGTACTTCGCGGCGGTCAAGGGTGTGTGGGACTCGCGTTCGCACGAGATCGCGCAGCAGATCGCCGTCGGCCTGTACCCCTCGCTTCAGGTCTCGCAGGAGACGCTGGACGCGACGGACGCCTGGCTGGCGTCGGCGGAGCCGAGTGCGGCGCTGCGACGGCTGGTGTCGGAGTCGCGGGCGGGCGTCGAGCGGGCGCTCAGGGCGCAGGCGGCGGACGAGGCCGCGGCTTCGTAGTCTGCCGATGACGTGACGGAGGGCCCCGGGTGAACTCACCGGGGCCCTCTGCCGTTCTGGGGTTACTTCGACTGCCAGGACGGACTAGTTGCTCAAGTCCTCGTAACGGGCCTTGAGTTCGGCCTGTCCCTGCTCGGTGACGGTGCCGTGCAGGCGCATCCGGGCGACGCCGCCGTCGGGGAAGGCGTCGAGGCGTACGTGGGTGGCGACGGCCTGCGCGGCGAGCTTGAAGCGGTGCAGGGTGTCGGGCTGCAGCTTGGTGCGCGGCAGGATCTCGAACCAGTCGCCACTGTCGCCGTTGCGCCCGCTGAGCGCGATCCACCCGGCGGAGTTGCCCTTGAGATAGGCGGTGTCGATCTCGACGGCGCGGACGGCGCCCTGGGCGACGAGCTTGAAGCGCACCCAGTCGTTGGTGTCGCGGACCCGGCGGCGGCGGTTCTCCCAGCCGTCGTCCATCTTGCGGGAGGTGCCGGGCAGGATGATCTGGGTCGGCGACGAGTAGAACTTGTCGGACGCGTCCTCGTAGGTGCCGCCGTTCTGTACGGCGACGAGGTCGACGGTGCCCAGGAGCTGGAGCCACTCGGGGTCGGGGACGACCTCGCCGTGCACGCGCAGGCGGGCGATGCCGCCGTCGGGGTGCTGGCAGACGCGTACGTGGGTGAAGCGGCGCTCGACGCCGATCTCGAAGCCGTTGGCGGCGTGGCCCTTCACGGGGGTGGCCGGGACGATCTCCTCCCACTTCACGTCCGGCGCGAGGAGCTGCTCGGGGCCCGGGGAGCCCTCGACGGCGGTGGCCTGGATGCTGACGCGCTGCGGGTAGTTGCCGCGGAAGTGGGCGGTGTCGACGATGATGCCGCGGATGACGCCGGGGGCGCCGAGGCGGACGATCGCCCAGTCGTGGTCCTCGGGCTCGGGGAAGGGGCGGTCGGCGCCCGTGCCGCGGCGGCGGCGGGTCTCCCAGCCGTCCATGATCTTGCCCTTGTGCCCGAAGTGCTCGGGGTCGAAGACGGCGCGCTCGCGGATCAGGAGGTTCTCGCGCTCGGCGAAGAACTCGTCGTTGGCGGCGATGACGCCGGCGCCGAGGCGGCGGTCGGCGAGGTCGACGAGTTCGGTGAACGCGTACGCGCCCGCACCTCGGTAGTCGGCGTACGGGTCGCCTCCGCCGTAGGGAGCGGCGTCGTTGGCGTGCGGGTCGTCGGGGTTCGCGGTCGCGTTCACGTCGGTCGTCGTCATGGGGACGACTGTGCCGCGAGAAGTCCTCTCAGGTCTATCGAAAGTTTCCGCACAGGCTTTTAAGAAGATGCGAAAGGTCGGGGCTCGGGCGGCGGCACCCGCCCTGCTTACTTGCGCTCCGCCGCGATTCCCCGCAGGGCCGCCAGCACCCGGCCCACCGCGGGGCCCTCTTCCGCGCCCCGTCGCACCGCGGCGATCACGTGCCGTCTGGGCCGGTCCGCCTCCAGGACCCGCATCACCACTCCCGCCCGGCGTTCCGCCGCCGCCATCCGCGGCACCAGGGCGACGCCCATCCCCGCCTCGACCATGGCGAGGATCGCGGTCCAGCCCGCCGCACTGTGTGCCTGCACCGGGACGAAGCCGGCCGCCTCGCAGGCCGCGGTGGTGATCTCCGACCAGGGGCCGCTGCCGCCGAAGATCCACGCCTCGCCCGAGAGGTCCGCCAGGCGCAGGCCGGGGGCCGCGGCGAGGGCGTGGCCGGTGGGGAGCACCACATCGAGGGGGTCGGCCAGGAGCGGGATGCGGGCGAACTGCGGGTCGCGGGCGGTGGGCGCGTGGGCCGCCAGCGAGAGGGCGAGGTCGACGGCGCCGTCGGAGAGGAGTTCGTACGCCTCGGCCGCTTCCGCCTCCCTGACGCGTACGTCAAGGCCGGGGTGCGTCTCGCGCAGGCGCAGCACCGCCGGTACGACGAGGGCGGGCACGGCGGTCGAGAAGGCGCCGATCCGCACCTCTCCCGCTTCGCCCTTCCCGTAGCCCTCCAACTCGGCCTCGGCACGCTCCAGTTGTGCGAAGACGGCTTCGGCGTGGCGCAGGACGAGGTGGGCGGCGTCGGTGAGGCGGACCCGGCGGCCGTGTGCCTCCAGGAGGGTCACGTCGAGCTGCTTGGCGAGGTTGGAGAGTTGCTGGGAGACGGCGGAGGGCGTCATCAACAGCGCCTCGGCGGTGGCCGTCACGGTGCCCCTCTCGCGCAGGGTCCGCAGGATGCGCAGCTTCTTGATGTCCCACTCGGTCATGACCCGCAACTTATCGGGCCTTCCTGGACCCGGTGGGCCCGGTCGCCGCCCCCAGCATCACGCCGCCCAGGATCAACACCATGCACAGGACCTGGAGAGGTCCGGTCTCCTCGCCCAGGACCGCGTACGAGAGCAGTGCCACGCAGACCGGCTGGAGGTAGTAGACGATGCCTGCGCGGGCGGCGCCGATGAGCGCGACGGCCTTGTTCCAGGCGAAGAAGGCGACGGCGGAGGAGAACACTCCGACGTGGACGAGCGGGCCGACGGTGCCGGGGCGCACCTCGAAGCCGCCCTGGACGGCGAGGCTGACGCCGTACACCGGGGCCAGCATCAGCGCGCCGAGCACGAACGTGCCGAAGAGGAAGGCGAGTCCGCCGATCTCCGCGGGCTTGCGGCGCAGCAGAGCGCTGTACGAGCCGAAGCACAGGGCGGCGGCGATCATCCAGAACGCGCCGAAGGACAGGCCGAGGGTGAGCGAGCCCTTGCTGACCAGGAGCAGGACTCCGGCGCAGGCGATCAGCATGCCGACGACGCGGCGGGCGCCGAGCTTCTGTCCGCCCAGGCGCTCGTACCCCGCCATGACGACGGGCGAGGCGGCCATGATCATGCCCATGGTTCCGGCGGGGGTGTCGAGTCCGGCCTGGTTGACGAGGGTGTTGTAGACGGTGACGCCGAGCAGCGAGGCGAGGGTGAGGAAGCCGAGGTGCTTGCGGAGCAGGGCGCGCCGGCGCCAGGCCTCGCGGGCGGCGAAGGGGGCGACGGCGAGGAGGGCGACGATCCAGCGCCAGAAGGCGGCCTGGACGGGCGGCACGGAGTCGTGCAGTGCGCGCGAGGTGACGAAGCTGCCGGACCAGACGACGGTGGCGACGGCGGCGAGGAGGAGGCCGAGGCCCGCGCCCTTCCGCACGGTCGTGGCCGCTGTCGCACGGCGCACGGTCGTGGCCGCTGTCGTACGGCTCGGTGTGCGGATGCGGTCCAGAACTGTCATCGCTGCCCCCATGAGGTGATCGGTGGATCTTGGTGAGGGATCTACCGTCACACCGGGGACTCATTCAGGTCCATCGAAACTTTTCGATGAATCCATTCAGCAGAACTGAATGCTTGGCAGGCGGGACAACGCAACGAGGGCGCCGGCGGCCCGTACGTCGATGCGTACGGGCGCCGGCGCCCTCGGAAGGCGTGCCGGAAGAGCGAGTTCCGGTGTCAGACCTGCTTGCGTGACTTGTCGAGCACCATCACCAGACCGGCGATGACCACGAAGAGGCCGATCGGGGCCACGACGAAGAGGCCGAGGGTCTCGGCGACGCTCAGGCCGGGGCCCGGGTCGTCACCGTCGTCCCGTACGGCCGCGAGCGCGGGAGACGACAGGAGCAGCATCATCAGCGTCGTACCGGTCGCGACAGCGCCGGCGCGCAGAGCGTTCTTCTTGTCCACGGTGCAAAAGTAGCGAACGTCTAAGTGGAGCGCGCGCCCGGGGGTGCCGTAAGAGATCCGGAGGCTGTTCCCGGGGCCTGCTCCGGGTGTGTGTCCGCCCCTGCGCGGATCACCTCCATGAGGGCGTGGAGGCGGGGCGAGGCGGCCAGTTCCTCCAGGGTGCGGGGGTGTCCTGCGGCGTCGGCGAGGGGCAGCCGCCAGTTCGGGTACTGGTCCCAGGTGCCGGGCAGGTTCTGCGGGCGGCGGTCGCCCAGGGCGTCCGGCAGCCACACGCCGACCATCCGGGCCGGGGTGGCGCAGAGGAAGCGGTGCACGGCCCGTACGGCGGCCTCCTCGTCGCCCGTGCCCTCGGGCAGCAGGCCCAGGCGGGTGAGGTACGAGAGCCAGCCGGTGACCTCCGCGGCGTCCTCCGCGCGCTCCTGTTCCAGGGGGCGGGTGAGCAGTCCCAGCCGGTGGCGCAGGGCGACGTGGTCCCCGGTGAGGCGGGCGGCGGTGGGCGGCAGGTCGTGGGTGGTGGCGGTGGCCACGCAGCCCTCGCGCCAGGCGTCGGGCGGCAGGGGGCGGCCGGTGCCCGCCCAGTCGCGTTCGAACCACAGCACGGAGGTGCCGAGCACGCCGCGTGCGGCGAGGGCGTCGCGCACGCCCGGCTCGACGGTGCCGAGGTCCTCCCCTATGACGGTGGCTCCGACGCGGGCGGCCTCCAGGACGAGGACGGCGAGCATGGCCTCCGCGTCGTAACGGACGTACGCCCCGTCGGCAGGCGCGTGCCCCTCGGGCACCCACCAGAGCCGGAAGAGTCCCATGACGTGGTCGATGCGGACGGCTCCCGCGTGCCTCAAGAGGTTGCGGAGCAGGCTGCGGTACGGGGCGTAGCCGGACTCGGCGAGGGCGTCGGGCCGCCAGGGCGGCAGGCCCCAGTCCTGGCCGTGTGCGTTGAAGGCGTCGGGGGGTGCGCCGACGGACATGTGCTGCGCGTAGGCGTACCCCTGGGCCCAGGTGTCGGACCCGCCCGGGTGCACGCCCACCGCGAGGTCGTGGACGAGGCCGACCGCCATGCCGGCCTCGCGGGCGGCCCGCTGGGCGTCGGCGAGCTGGCAGTCGGTGAGCCAGACGAGCCGGCTGTGGAAGTCGATGGGGCCCTGGAGTCCGGTGCGGGCGCGGGCGGTGTCGGCGGAGTCGCGGTCGGCGAGCCGCCCCGGCCAGTTCCGCCGGTCGGGGCCGTGCAGTTCGGCGAGCGCGCACCAGGTGGCGTGGTCCTCCAGGGCGGCGCCCTGTTCGGCCAGGAAGTCGCAGTAGGCGGCGCGGCGGCCGGGGCCGAGCGGCAGTGCGCACAGGATCTCCAGGGCCTGCCTCTTGAGGTGCCAGACGGCGTCCCGGTCGATCAGGGCACCCTTGTTCAGTACGTCGTCGCGCAGGGCGGCGGCCCGGGCGAGCAGGTCCGCGAGGCGTTCCCGGTCGGCGGGGTCGGTGACGTAGGAGAACTCGGGCACGTCCTCGATCCGCAGGTGCACCGGGTCGGGGAAGCGCCGCGAGGCCGGGCGGTACGGCGACGGGTCGGTGGGCGCGCCGGGGACGGCCGCGTGGAGCGGGTTGACCTGGACGAACCCGGCTCCGAGCGAGCGCCCCGCCCAGGCGGCCAGTTCGGTGAGGTCGCCGAGGTCGCCCATGCCCCAGGAGCGGGTGGACAGGAGGGAGTAGAGCTGTACGAGGAAGCCGTGCCGGGGGCCCTGCGGCGCGGGCACGCGCGCGGGGGCGACGACGAGGTGGCAGGAGGTCTGGCGGCCGTCGGGCAGCCGGGCGGTCAGCGCGTGGACGCCGAGCGGCAGGTCTCCCCCGTGACCGGCGGGCGGCATCGGCAGGGCCTCGCCCAGCTCGGTGGTGAGGTGTACGACGGTGCCTTCGGGCAGTGCCGTCAGGGCGTCCGGGAGGGCCGGGGCGTCCCGCCACAGGACGACGGTCGGCGGCAGCAGCCGCTCCCGGGCGGCGGCGGCGTGGGCGGCGAGGGCGGCGTCCACGGCGTGCGGTGTGGAGGCGTCGACGTCCAGGGCGGCGAGGACCTCGACGACGGTGGCGGCGGGGACCCGGACGGTGAGGTCCTCGGAGGGCGCGTAGGACGTGGCGACGCCGTGCAGCGCGGCGAGCCGGGCGAGCGGCCCCGACGGTTCGAGCGGTCCCGGCTCCGGGTCTCCCGGCGCCGTCCTCGCTGCTGCGGCCATCTAGACCCCCGGGTACTGGTACTCCATGCCGGACGCCGTTCCGTACGACGTCGGCTCGCTGGTGAGGGGTGCGGCGTCGGTGAGCGGCGGCTCACTGGTCAGCGGCGCTGCGTCGGCGAGCGGGGGCTCGCTGGTGAGGGGCGGCTCGGCGCAGCCGCAGGCGCAGAAGCCGTCGAGGCCCGAGTCGGGGCCCGAGACCTGTTTGGACAGGGCCGAGAGGAGGAGCTGGGCGGAAGCGGCCACGGAGGGCCTCCCTTGGTGGGGGGACGCGGACTACAGCAGCCATACCCAGCGGAGGGAACCGCAGACATTTCCGGCCGGGGAAGGTGACTCGGGTCACAACTGCACCCCGGGGCGGGAGTTGAAGGAAGAAGTTGAAGGAATCGGACGGACGGCCGCAGACTGTCCGCCACGCCTCCGCGGGCAGAAGCGATACACGGGCCGCTCGCATTGACACCCTTGGCAGACGGGTGATGGGCTCGGCGCCGGTAGGTCACGAAGCGATGAACACTG
This sequence comes from Streptomyces sp. NPDC054863, assembly GCF_053610825.1. Taxonomy (NCBI): domain Bacteria; kingdom Bacillati; phylum Actinomycetota; class Actinomycetes; order Kitasatosporales; family Streptomycetaceae; genus Streptomyces; species Streptomyces sp. NPDC054863. The sequence continues at coordinate 9,124 of NZ_JBSGZD010000241.1, forward strand.
AGGAGTACCGCGTGCAGCTGGGGCGCAGGAGGGGTGCGACCGCTGTCGCGTTCGCCGTCATGGGCGGTCTGCTCGGCGGTGCGCCGGTCGCGGTCGCCGCGCCGCCCGCGCCGGACGTCCCCACGCCCGCCGCCCGGGACCGCGACAGTGACGCCTCGCTGCCGTCGGTGTGGCCGCGTCCGCAGTCGATGCGGGCCGCCGGTCCCGGTGTGCCGGTCGGTGACGAGGCGGTGCTGGTCGTCGCGCCGGGCACCGATCCGTACGCGGTGGACGCCCTGCGGAGCGTGCTGCGGAGCGCCGGTGCCCACACCCTCTATGAGGTGGCGCCGGGCGAGGCACTGCCGCCGCGCGGTCTGGTCGTACGGGCGGGCGGGGCCCAGGACGCGCTGACGGCGCTCCGGGCGCCGGCCCGCGCGGACCTGCCGCAGGGCGGCTACCGGATCGCGGTGGGAGCGGTCGCGGGGCGCGACACGGTCGCGCTGGACGGCGTCGGCACGGACGGCATGTTCCACGCGGCGCAGACACTGCGGCAGTTGGTGCGCACCGACAGCGCCACGGGCGGCGGGGCTGCCGGGGGCGGGGGCAGCATCGCGGGCGTGGTCGTCCGGGACTGGCCGGGAACGGCCGTGCGGGGCATGACGGAGGGTTTCTACGGGCGCCCCTGGAGCACCGAACAGCGGCTCGCCCAGATCGACTTCATGAGCCGTACGAAGCAGAACCGCTACTTGTACGCACCCGGCGACGACCCGTACCGGCAGGCGCTGTGGCGCGAGCCCTACCCGGCCGCCGAGCGGACGTCCTTCCGGGTGCTCGCCGACCACGCCCGCCGCAACCACGTGACGCTGGGCTGGGCGGTGGCGCCGGGGCAGGCGATGTGCATGTCCGACGACCGGGACGTCCGCGCCCTCACCCGCAAGGTGGACGCGATGTGGGCGCTGGGGGTGCGGGTCTTCCAGCTGCAGTTCCAGGACGTCAGTTACAGCGAGTGGCACTGCGGGCAGGACGCCGACGTGTTCGGCTCGGGCCCCGAGGCCGCCGCGAAGGCACACGCGCGCGTGGCGAGCGCGGTGGCCCGCCACCTCTCCGACCGGCACCCCGGCGCCGAGCCGCTGTCACTGATGCCGACCGAGTTCTACCAGGACGGGGCGACGGCCTACCGGCGGGCGCTGGCCACCGAGCTGGATCCGCGCGTGCAGGTCGCGTGGACGGGCGTCGGCGTGGTGCCGCGCACCATCAGCGGGCGCGAACTGGTCACCACCCGGGCCGCGTTCGGCCACCCCCTGGTGACCATGGACAACTACCCGGTCAACGACTACGCGCAGGACCGCATCTTCCTCGGCCCCTACACGGGCCGTGAACCGGCCGTGGCGGGCCGCAGCGCCGCCCTGCTGTCCAACGCCATGGAGCAGCCGTCCGCGTCCCGCATTCCGCTGTTCACGGCCGCCGACTTCGCCTGGAACCCGCGCGGTTACCAGCCGCAGGAGTCCTGGCAGGCGGCGATCGACGACCTCGCGGGCGGTGATGCCAAGGCCCGTGAGGCGATGCGGGCTTTCGCCGGGAACCACGCCTCGTCGATCCTGGACCCGGCGCACGAGTCCGCGTACCTGAGGCCGCTGATCGACGCGTTCTGGAAGTCCCGCTCGTCCGCCGACGCCTCGAAGAGGAACGCGGCGGCGCAGCGGCTGCGGGCCGCGTTCACGGTGATGAAGGAAACTCCGCAGCGCCTCGGCAAGGCCGCCGGGGGCACCTTCGACGACGAAGTACGGCCCTGGATGGACCGGTTCGCCAAGGTCGGTACGGCGGGCGAGCAGGCCGTCGACATGCTCCAGGCGCAGGCGGCGGGGGACGGTGCGGGCGCCTGGCGTGCGTCGCTCGCCCTGGACGCCTCCCGTGCGGCGCTGAAGGCGCCCCGGGTGACGGTCGGCAAGGGGGTGCTCGACCCGTTCCTGTCGAAGGCGGTGCGGCAGGGGGCCGCGTGGACCGGTGCGGACCGCGAGCCCGGCAGCATCACGCGGGGGCCCGGCACGTACACGGTGCGCCTGAAGCATCCGCGGCCGGTGTCGGCGGTGACGACGATGACCGACCCGGGGCAGACCGACGCCGCGGTGGAGGTGCACGTGCCGGGCGAGGGCTGGCGGAAGGCGGGCGCGCTCACCGCGGACGGCTGGACGCAGACCCCCGTCGGTGGCGCGCGGGTGGACGCGGTGCGGCTCGCGTGGACGTCCGGGGAGCCGGTGGTGCACCGGATGGTGCCGTGGTTCGGGGACGAGCCCGAGGCCAGGCTCGCCCTGTCCCGCAAGGAGGTCGACGCCGAGATCGGCGGGCCTGCCGCGCGCGTGCAGGCGGCGCTGACCGGGCAGCGGCCCGGCGAGGTGCGCGGGGAGCTGGTCGCCAGGGCGCCGAAGGGCATCGAGGTGGTGGCCCCGAAGGCGACCGTCGTGCCGCGCGGCACGGACGCCGCGGTGCCGATCGACATCAAGGTCGCGAAGGGCACTCCGGCGGGCGAGTACCGCGTCCCGGTGTCGTTCAGCGGGGGCGAGGAGCAGGTGCTCACCGTGCGGGCGGCGCCGCGCACCGCGGGCCCCGATCTCGTACGTACCGGGAAGGCGTCGTCGTCGGGCGACGAGACGGCCGACTTCCCCGCCGCCGCGGCGGCCGACGGCAGCGCGGGGACGCGCTGGTCGTCGCCGGCCGGTCCTTCGGCGTGGTGGCAGCTGGAGCTGGAGCAGCCGACTCGGGTGGGCCAGGTCGTCCTGACGTGGCAGGACGCCTACGCGAAGGCGTACCGCGTCCAGGTGTCGGCCGACGGCCGCACCTGGCGCACGGCGGCCACCGTGCGGGACGGCAGGGGCGGCCGGGAGACGGTCCGCTTCGACGCGCCGGACGCGAAGTTCGTACGGGTGCAGGGCGACGAGCGGGCGACCAGGTTCGGGTATTCGCTGTGGTCGGTGGAGGCGTTCGCGGTCGCTCCGCCAAGCCCGGCAGAACCCCGTGAAACTCCGAAAACCCCGTAAACCCCGTAAACCCCGTAAACCCCGTGAAGCAGGTTCGGCGCAGGAAACGCCCGTGGGTTGAGCGACCGCTTCAAGCG
>NZ_JBSGZD010000242.1:0-12162 GCF_053610825.1 Streptomyces sp. NPDC054863
CTCGCAGGGGGTGCGGGCCATCGCTTCACCGCTCCACCGTCGTACGGCCCCGGCCGCGCGGCAGCACAGCCGCCACCCACACCAGCCAGATCAGCCCGCCGAAGCGGACCACCGGCAGGGCGAACCCGAAGGGGTCGGCCAGCAGGCTGAGCGTGGCGAGCAGGCCGGCCGCCGCCAGTACGCATCCCACCAGGGCGAGCGGCTTCGGCAGCAGCCCCGCCCGGAGCCCACTGACGGCGAGCCCCGCGACGAGAAGGCCGAAGGCCACCGCGTACGTCACCCCGCCCGTCAGGAACGAGAGGTCGGCGACCGCCCGGGCCAGTGCCGGAGCGGCGTCGGCCGCCAGCCGTTCCCCCGTCCAGGCGAAGAGCGCGCTGAACATCAACGCGAGGGCCGCCATCACCCCGCCCACCAGGGTCGTCGCGGATCCGGGCGCGGTGGTCCCGAGCGCCCGCAGCCGCCGGTACAGAACGGCCGCGAGCACCGCCAGCGGCACGCCGGAAGCCAGCAGCAGGAAGGCCCCGATCCGGATCGTCGTCCCGTTCCCCTGCGTGTACGCGAGGACTTCGGCGCCGGTGGCGGTGGGCTGTGGGGTGGAGCTGTTGAGGACGACGTAAGCGATCGTCAGGACGGCGAAGGAGAGGACGGGCAGGAGCAGGGGCGGGCCCCCTTGCGGGTGTCGTGCGCGGGCGGTGTCGGGCACCGTCGCGGTGGTGCCGGAGGTACGGGTGGTGGTCAAGGTGACTCCTAGGTCGGGACGCACACCAGGAGGCCGAAGGAGCCTCCGCCGTGGTGCGCGGTCACCGCTACGACGGGGCGCGCGCCTCCGAATGTGACATCGCCACCGATCCCCCGCCCTGCCCTCTCTCCCCTACCGGCCGAGCAGTCCCTCAAGGTGGTGGTCCAGAACTCCCTTGGCAGCGGCGTGAGTTCGCATGCCGAGCGCCACGTCCACACCCAGCCCCGTGGCCACCGACCAGCAGATGTCCGCATCGATACGGAGATCCCCCACGACCTCCCCCTCCTGCCCCACCCCTCGCTCCGCCCGCGCCCCGGCGATCAGCCCCGCCGTGAAGTCCAGCAGTTCACCGTCGCCCGGCCCCAGCACGCCCGCCATCTCCGGGTCCGAGATCGCCCGCCCGAGCACGGCGACGGACAGCCGCAGCAGCCGTACCCCTTCCTCGTCGCGCGCGAGCATCGCGTACAGGCACTCGCGGAGCACGACCTCCGCGCCGGGGGAATCCCGGTCCTCCGCCACCGCCTTGATCGATGCCTCGATACGGGCGTTGAGCGCGGCCACGGCCCGCTTGACCGCGTCGCGCACGAGCTCTTCCCGCGACGCGTGGTAGTGCTGCACCTGCCCCATCGAAACGCCGGCCTCGGCCGCGACCTTCCGCAGCGTGACGCCTTCGAGCCCGTCCCGGAGGGTCAGCGCCCAGACGGCTTCGGCCAGCCGCCGCTTACGGTCCTCGTGGTCCACGACCTTCGGCATGCGTGCACCTTTCCCGCTTCTTCAGACTTTCCCATGCGATCGCATTGCATCCACCCCGCCCACTCAATACAATGCGAGTGCATTGTATTGGCTGTCCTCCCGCACGGCGAAAGGCATCCCCCATGAAGTTCGACGTCCTCCAGGTCATCGGCGCGGTCCTTCTGGTCATCGGCGGCCAGGGCGCGATCCGTCTGCTGATCGACCACGACGACACGGGCCTGCTCGGCGGCCTCGGTGCCCCGTTCACGGTCACGCTCGTCACGTACCTCACGGCCGTCCTCTTCGGCCTGATCCTGGCGGGCTGGGCGCACGACCGCGCGAAGGCGCTGGGCCGCCGGAAGTAGCGACCCGGGGGCGCGCCCGCCCGCCCAGGTTCACCCGCCGCATCCGCACCCGCCGCAACCGCCCCCGTCCCCGCCCTCGCAGGAGGACGAGCTCCCGTCGCACGACGAGTCGCTGTCGGGCGAGGCGCTCCGGCCGGACGTCGAACCGCCGCAGCCCCCCACCGCGCCGCCCGCGACCCAGCTTTCGCGCTCACCCCGGCGCGGTGCACTCGGCGCGGGCCTGCCGGGATTCCGTGCGGGCCTGTTCCTGACCTTCTCGACGACGACGATCAGGGCCACCAGAAGCACAGTCACCACGAGCCCCACGGCCCAAATCCCCGCCACGGACCTCACCGCCCTCCTGGCTGCCACCGCCCCGAGGCGGTGGGCGCTCCCCCCGCACGCGCGAGGGCACACCGACGGTCCCAGAGCGCACCCGGGTAGGTCCAGGGCTCGCGCGGCAGGATGGGAATCCGCCCCGGCGCGAGGGGGAACAACGGCCCGACCGATCCAACGGTCCATTGCCCGTCGGCTCACGGGCCAAGGTGGGGGTGTCGGAACAATGTCTCACTTGCACGTGTAAGTGAGACATTGTTGTGCGCGGCTACCGGGAGTGCGCGTGGCACGCTGAACGCAGCGACGTGGGACCGATCCAGCGAACTCGGCTCGGCGGAAGGGGTTGACCCTGCCGCAACGTCAGGGTTGGAGCCTTGTCGCATGACGCACAGCAACAACGACAACCGCAGCAGCAGCAACAGCAGCACGTCCCCGGCCCGGCCCGCCCCGCCGCTCGGAGGGTTCCAGAAGATCGACGGTCGGCGGATCTTCGTACACCGGGCGGGCAGCGGCGGGCCGGCCGTGGTGTTCCTGCCGGGGGCCAGCGCGGTCGGTCTGGACTACTTCGGGATCCAGCAAGGGGTTTCGCAGTTCACGACCGCCGTCATGTACGACCGCGGCGGCACCGGCTTCAGCGATCCGCTCCCGCTGCCGCGCACCGCCGCCGCAGTTGCCACGGAACTGCGCGAGCTGCTCCGCGCCCAGCACATCCCCGCCCCGTACGTCCTGGTCGCGCACTCCCTCGGCGGCTTCTACGCGCACCGGTTCGCCCAGCTGTACCCGCAGGACGTGGCCGGACTGGTCTGGCTGGACGCCTTCCACCGCGACTGGGACGCCTTCATGCCTCCCGAGGCGAGCCTCGCCACCGTCGAGCGGATGGGACCCGGCCGGGAGCAGCTTGAGCAGATGCGGCCGGCCCTGCGCGCGATGTACGCCGAGCTGCTCGCGGACTACCCGGAGCACATGCGGCAGGCGCTGATCGACGGCAAGACGAGTGAGGAGTGGACGCTCTCCGGCATCGGCGAGCGCACCGGGCTGGCCGCGCTCGCCGCCGAACTGCAGGCCGGGCCGCCCGTTCCCGACGTCCCGGTCGTTGCTCTCACCGTGGTGGGCACCGACCCCGGGCAGAAGGCGATGACGTCGGAGCGGACGTTGCAGGCGATGCACGACGGCAGGACGAGGCTGGACGCGGCCCTGACCGGCTCGGTCTCGCACGGGGAGCAGCGCATCCTCTCCGACACCGCTCACCACCGGCTCTGCTTCGACCGGCCCGATGCCGTGATCCGGGCGGTGCGCGACGTCGTCGACCGGGCGCGGGCGGCTCGCGCCTAGACTCGGCACGACTGCACGTCGCACACGTCGTGCACGACGTACGAAGACCCGAGGAGGACGGTGCTCACGATCGGCCGGCTCGCGGCGACCGCCGGAGTGACCGTGCGCACCGTTCGGCATTACCACCAGATCGGTCTGCTGCCCGAGCCCGAGCGCGATGCCTCCGGCTACCGCCGCTACAGCGCGCAGGCCGCGGTGGATCTCATCCGGATCAGGACCCTCGCCGACGCCGGAGTACCACTGGCCCGTATCGATGCGCTGCTGCACGCCCGGCCTGCGGAATTCGAGGCGGCCGTCACCGGCATCGACACCGCCTTGCGGCACAAGATCGACCAACTCACCGAATCCCGCCGCCGGATCGCCCAACTCGCCGGTGGCGAGAGCCTCTTCCTGCCTCCCGAGGTCGTCGCCGTCCTGGACCGGATGCGCGGTCTCGGCATCAGCGAACGGCGCGTACGGCTCGAACGCGACGCCTGGATCCTGATGCGGGCGCTGGACCCGCACGTCGTGCCGCAGCGGATACGGGAGAAGAACGCCGACCTCGACGACCCCGGGACGACGCGCCTGCTTCTCGCCTGCGACGAAGCGGTCGACTGGGATCCGCACGACCCACGCCTGGACCGGCTCATCGACGACCTGGACGCCTGGGAGATCGCACACGCCCGGGACAGCGCCCAGGACAGCGACCGGTCCGGGTACCTGAAGCTGGTCTCCTCCCGGATCTCCGAGGCCTCACCGGCCTGGCAGCGCATCATCGCCGCCCTCGCCCACCGCGCCAAGCAGCGCCGCCCCGCCGGGCACGACGGCTGACAGGCGCAGCGGCTCCGGCAGCCCGGCAGGCCCGGCGTCACTCTTTGTGAGTACGTTTGGCAATCTCGGCCGCTACGGTGAGGGGGCAGGCCCAGAATCCCGTCCATGGGAGGAATCACCATGACCGCCGAGCCGATCGCCGAGTCGGGATGCCACTGGCCCGTGCCGCCGCAGGACGGCTACACCGTGGACGACCTGTTTACGCTGCCCGGCCTCCCGCCGCACACCGAGATGCTCGACGGGAGCCTGGTATTCGTGAGTCCGCAGCGGCGTTTCCACGCCAAGATGATCGAGCTGTTGATGAACGGCCTGCGCAGCACCCTTCCAGAAGCCCTGACGGTCGAACGCGAGATGACCGTCGTGATCGACCGGCGCAACGGCCCTGAGCCCGACCTCTCTGTCGCGCTGGCCGAAGCCGCGACCAGTCTCGAACAGACCCACTTCCAGGCGGCCGACGTCCGTCTCGCCGTCGAAGTCGTCTCCCCGGAGTCCGAGTCCCGCGACCGCGACACCAAGCCCCGCAAGTACGCCGCCGCCGGCATCCCGCACTTCTGGCTCGTCGAGATGACCGACAGCAACGCACACCCCGTCGTGCGCGTCTACGAACTCGACCCGCTGTCCAGGACATACGCGCTGACCGGCATCCACCACGATCAGCTCAAGGTCAAGGTCCCGTACGACATCGCCGTCGACATCACGCTGGACGCCCTCAAGAAGCTGTGACCGCCTCTGTGCGCTCCACTGCGTCCGCCTCCAGGAACTCCAGCCTGTTCCCCACCGGATCCGTCGAGTAGAACCGCCTGTGCCCCGGCAGGTCGTCGTCCCGGACGACCTCCGCGCCGTACGACGCCAGCCGGGCCGCGTACGCCTCGACAGCAACGACCCTGATCCCCGGATGCGCCTTCCTCGCCGGGCGGAAGTCCTCCTCGATGCCCAGGTGGAGCCGGACGCCGCCCGCCTCGAACCAGCACCCTCCGCGCGCCGCCAGCACCGGTGGCTTCGGGATCTCCCGCATGCCCAGGACGGTGACGTAGTACGTGCGCAGGGCCGGCTCCGAGCCGGGAGGAGCGGCGAGCTGGACGTGGTCGAGTGCGGCAATCACCGGCGGACTCCCCCGGTGGCCACCGCGAAGATGCGGCGGAAGGGGAAGACCGTCCCCGCCGGACCCGGCGGGTAGGCCTCGCGCAGGGCGGTCGCGTACTCGGCGGTGAAGGCGGCGACGGCCTCCTCGTCGTCGGCGAGGGCGGTGAGGACCGGGCGCAGGGCCGTGCCCTTGACCCAGTCCAGGACCGGGTCCTCGCCGGTCAGGAGCTGGAGGTAGGTGGTCTCCCAGACGTCCGCCTCGCAGCCGAGGGAGGTGAGCAGGGAGAGATACGTCCCCGGCTCCTCGACCGCCGCCGCACGGTCACCCACGCCCGACAGCCGTGAGCGCCACCTCGCCGACTCCCGCAGCTCCGCCAGGATCGTATGGCTGGGGGCGTCGAAGTTGCCCGGGACCTGGAAGGCGAACGTCCCGCCGGGGGTGAGGGCGTCCCGCCAGGCGGGGATCAGCGAGGTGTGGTCCGGGACCCACTGGAGGAGTGCGTTGGAGACGATCAGGTCGTACGAGGCGGGGGCGGGGGCCCACGTCGACGCCTCCGCCTGCGCGAAGTCCAGGTTCCCCCCGGCGTACTGCTGCGCCTTCGCCAGCATCTCGCGGGAGTTGTCGTAGCCCGTGATGCGGGCGTCGGGCCAGCGGGCGGCGAGGAGAGCCGTCACGTTGCCCGCGCCGCAGCCCAGGTCCGCGATCCGGGCAGGGGGTGCGGCGGGGGCGATACGGGCCAGGAGGTCCACGAAGGGGCGGGTGCGGCGGCCCTCGTGGCGGAGGTACTGGGACGGGTCCCAGACAGGGGAGGGAGGAGTCGTCATGCCGTCCAGCCTCCCCGCAAAAGTATCTTGATGTCAAGAGACTTGAGGCCAAGAGACTTCATGTCGACAGACCCCCTACACTGATCGCCATGGAGGACGAGGTCGACCGACTGGTCGCAGCATGGCGCCGAGAGCGCCCCGACCTCGACGTGGAGCCCCTTGAGGTGCTCAGTCGAGTGTCCAGGCTGGCGCGCCATCTCGACCGTGCGCGCCGGCTCGCGTTCTCCGAGCACAGTCTGGAGCCCTGGGAGTTCGACGTGCTGACGTCGCTCCGGCGGGCCGGTGATCCCTACCAGCTGTCCCCGGGGCAACTGCTCACGCAGACGCTCGTGACGTCCGGGACGATGACGAACCGGATCGACAGGCTCGCCAAGAAGGGGCTCGTCGAGCGGCTGCCGGACCCCAATGACCGGCGCGGGGTCCTCGTGCGGCTGACGGACGAGGGGCGCGACCGCGCCGATCAGGCGCTCGCGGGCCTGCTGGAGCAGGAGCGGGCGATCCTCGGTGAGCTGTCGCAGGCACAGCGCGGCGAACTGGCAGGGCTGCTACGCCAGTTGACCGCCCCGTTCGACAACGTCCCCGGCAGTTAGGTCGGCGGGGCCCACCCCTGCCCTGCGGGCGAGGGCGACCGCGGCGAGGGTCGAGTGGACGCCCAGCTTCCCCAGCACGTTCTGCATGTGGGTGCGGACCGTGTGCGGCGAGAGGAAGAGACGCTCGGCGACGGCCTTCCGGCCGAGGCCGGCGACCATGCAGCGGAGCACCTCCCGCTCGCGCGGAGTGAGGGATTCCACCAGCCGCTCGCTCTCCGTACGGTGCTTGCGGGCCGCGGTCAACTCGCGGAGCACACCGGTGAGCAGCGCGGGCGGCAGGTGCGTCTCCTCGCGCAGTACGCCCCGGATGACGGCGAGGAGCCGTTGGAGCGAGCAGTCCTTCGCCACCCAGCCCGATGCGCCCGCCTGGAGTGCGAGGGCGGCCCTGCGCGGGTCGTCCTTCTCCGCGAGCACGACCGTACGGACGCCGGGCTGGCCGGTGCGCACCCCTGCGACCAGGGAGATTCCGTCGACCAGGCCGTCCTGCTCCGCCCCGCTGTCGGGGACGGCGACCGCGTGCGGGACGCCTCCGCCCGGCGCGAGCGCCGTGCCGAGGTCCGCGTCGATGAGCATCACGTCGAACTTGCGGCCTTCCGCCGCTCCCCGCTCCAGACATCGCAGCGCGGCGGGGCCGCTGCCCGCTGCCGCCACGTCGACGTCCGGCTCCGCCGCAAGGGCGGCGGCGAGCGACTCGGCGAAGATTCGGTGATCGTCGACCACCAGGACCCGGATACGAACCACTGCCTCTGACACCCCCATGGGTCGGGGGGCGGACCTGCGCGGACACGACTCCCGGGGCCGGGCGGAATCGTCGATGCGCACGGCCGCCGCCGTGTGCCGATCGCCACCGAAAGGTCGCTACCGACCGATCGATAACGGGCGATCCATACCCCTGCCCCGGGCGCCGTAGTCCGACTGTCTCGCCCCCTGATCAGCACCGGCCCCCACCGGTGCTCAAGCCTCAGAGTACGGGCGGGGGCGATGATCGGAAGGGTATTTGCAGAACTGTTTGGCCTCGGGGCCCAGCGCGTGCCTACTGTGTCGCGTTGTGGCGGAAGGCGAGAGGGAATGAGCAGTTCCTGTCGTTGACAGGTCGTTGACCAGTCATTGACCGGGTTACACAACCCCCTCCCGCTTCAAGGGAGTTCGCTTCGATTTCAGGCCAGTTGGCGTGCACCCGCCGCCGGTGTGACCGGGAAGACGCGTGGGCTCCGGTGACCGGCCGCCTCGAACGCCGACTCGATCGCCCGCGTCAGGCCCGCCACCTCCGACTCCTCCACGAGGACGATCGCGGAGCCCCCGAAACCACCGCCGGTCATCCGGGCTCCGTACGCCCCCGCCGCGTTCGCCGCCTCGACGGCGAGGTCCAGTTCCGGGCAGGAGATGCGCAGGTCGTCCCGGAGGGAGGCGTGCCCCTGGGTGAGTACGGGGCCGATGGCGCGGGTGTCGCCCGCGTCCAGGTGGGCGATCACCTGCTCGACGCGGTGGTTGTCGGTGAGGACGTGCCGGACGTAGCGGCGGACCCGTTCGTCGCCCAACCCGTCGAGAGCCGCTTCCAGTTGTCCGTACGGTACGTCGCGCAGGTGCGTGACCCCGAGGAGGCGCGCGCCCTCCTCGCAGCCCGCGCGGCGTTCCGCGTACGCCCCGTCGCCGAGGGCGTGCTTGACGCGGGTGTCGACGACGACGAGGGCGAGGCCCTGGGCGGCCAGGTCGAAGGGGACCTGGCGGCGGGTGAGGTCGCGGGTGTCGAGGTGGAGGGCGTGTCCCGCCTCGCAGCAGGCGGACGCCGTCTGGTCCATGATGCCGCAGGGCACACCGACGAAGGCGTTCTCGGCGCGCTGGCAGAGCAGTGCCAACTCGGGGCGGTCGAGGGGGAGTTGGTGGAGGTCGGTGAGGGCGAGGCCCAGGGAGACCTCCAGGGCCGCCGAGGAGGAGAGGCCCGCGCCGGTGGGGACGGTGGAGCGCAGGTGTACGTCCGCACCGCCGGCCACCGCCTTGTGCCCCGCCTCGCGCAGGGCCCAGACGACGCCCGCCGGGTAGATCCACCAACTGTCGGTGACGGAGAGGGGCAAGAGGTCGTCGACGTGGATTTCGGTGACGCCGTCCTCGCTGTCGCCGGAGTGCAGGCGCAGGACGCCGTCCGTGCGGCGGGCCACCGCGACCTGGGCGGTGTGCGGGAGGGCGAGCGGCATCACGAAGCCGTCGTTGAAGTCGGTGTACTCGCCGATGAGGTTGACCCGGCCGGGGGCCGCCCACACGCCCTCGGGCTCCGTACCGTACAACTCACGGAATTCCGCGGTGACTTGGTCCGGGATCATCCCGTCACTCCCCCTTGCCCCGTGCGAAGCGCCATGCGTCGCCGATGATGTCGGCCAGGTCCGGGCGCGCGGGGGACCAGCCCAGTTCGGTGCGGGCCCGGTCCGCCGAGGCGACCAGGACCGCGGGGTCGCCCGCGCGGCGGGCGCTCACGACCTCGGGGATCGGGTGGCCCGTGACCTTGCGGACGGCTTCGATCACCTCGCGGACCGAGAAGCCGTTTCCGTTGCCGAGGTTGCAGATGCGGTGCGTGCCAGGACCTGCGGCGTCGAGGGCGAGGAGGTGGGCCTCGGCGAGGTCGGCGACGTGGATGTAGTCGCGGACGCAGGTGCCGTCGGGGGTCGGGTAGTCGTCGCCGTACACGGAGATCGACTCGCGGCGGCCCTGGGCGACCTGGAGGACGAGCGGGATGAGGTGGGACTCGGGGTCGTGGCGTTCACCCGAACTGCCGTACGCCCCCGCCACGTTGAAGTAGCGGAGCGAGACCGCCGCCAGGCCGTGGGCGGTGCACTCGCCGCCGATCATGTGGTCGACGGCGAGCTTGGAGGCGCCGTACGGGCTGGTGGGCGCGGTGGGCAGGTCCTCGGTGACGGGGGTGACGGCGGGTTCGCCGTACGTCGCCGCAGTGGAGGAGAAGACGAGGCGGCGCACACCCGTGGCGCGCATCGCGGCGAGCAGGTCCATGGTGCCGCCGACGTTGTTGCGCCAGTACTTCTCGGGGTCGGCGACGGACTCGCCGACCTGCGAGGAAGCGGCGAAGTGGAGGACGCCGTCGAAGCTGGGGTCCAGATGGGCCGCCGCGTCCTGGATGCGGCCCTCGACGAAGGCGGCGCCCTGCGGGACGGCGTCGCGGAAGCCCGTGGAGAGGTCGTCGAGGACGGTCACCTCGTGCCCGGCCTCCAGGAGGTGCGCCGTGACGACGCTGCCGACGTAACCCGCGCCGCCCGTAACCAGATACTTCACTGTGCGCTCGCTACCTCTCGGAGACGGTGTGCCGCGGCCTCCGGCGACACGTCGTTGATGAACGCGCCCATGCCGGACTCGGAGCCCGCGAGGACCTTCAGCTTGCCGGACGTGCGGCGGACGGTGAACAGTTCCAGGTGCAGTGCGAAGTCCTCGCGCAGCGGGTGCCGGAAGGGCGCCTGGTGCCAGGCCGAGATGTACGGGGTGGGGGGCTGGTCCGGGCCGAAGATGCGGTCGAATCGGCGCAGCAACTCCAGGTAGACGGAGGGGAATTCGGCGCGGGCGGCGTCGTCGAGGGCGCGCAGGTCGGGGACGCGGCGGGTGGGGTAGAGGTGCACCTCGTACGGCCAGTGCGCGGCGTACGGGACGAAGGCGGTCCAGTGTTCACCCTCAAGGACGACCCGGGTGCCTTCGGCGCGTTCACGCGCGACGACCTCGTCGAAGAGGTTCGACGTGCCGCCGGCCTCGGTGGCGTGGGCTTCGAGGGAGCGGAGCATCAGGTTCGTACGGGGGGTGACGTACGGGTATCCGTAGATCTGGCCGTGCGGGTGGCCGAGGGTGACGCCGATCTCGGCGCCGCGGTTCTCGAAGCAGAACACCTGTTCCACGGAGGGGAGTTGGGCCATCTCCCTCGTGCGGTCGGTCCACACTTCGAGGACCAGGGCGGCCTGGTCCTCGGTGAGGTCGGCGAACGAGGCGTCGTGGTCGGAGGTGAAGCAGACCACCTCGCAGCGGCCCGAGTCCCCGGCGAGGGAGGGGAAGCGGTTCTCGAAGACGGCCACGCCGTAGTCGGCGGCCGGGATCTCGCTCTCGTGCCCCGGGCGGGACGGGCAGAGCGGGCACGCGTCGGCGGGCGGCAGGTAGGTGCGCTCCTGGCGGTGCGAGGCGACGGCCACCGAGTCGCCGAGCAGCACGTCGTGGCGGATCTCGGACGCGGTGGCGACCGGGGTGAGCGGGCGCGGGTCCACGGCGTCGCGGACCCGGTCGTCGGCCTCGTCGTAGTAGAGGAGCTCACGCCCGTCGGCGAGACGGGTCGATGTCTTCTTCACTGTCACCTCACGTACGCACACACACCGACAGAATCGAACACAACAAACCATAGGCCTGCAGCGCCGTCGACGCCAGGGCCCGCTGTCGATCAACGGTCGTGTTCACGAACGGTGTTGGTACTACTGCTCCTGCGGCGGGGTCACCGTCGCCCGGTCGAGGAGGCCCGTGCGGGCCGCGAGGGCCGCCGCCTCCAGGCGGGAGCCGACGCCCAGCTTCATCAGGACGCGCTGGACGTGGGTGCGCGCGGTGCTGGGCGCGATGCACATGCCGGCCGCGATGAGCCGGGTGTCCTCGCCGTCCGCGACCCGGACCAGGACCTCGACCTCGCGCGGGGTCAGCAGGTGCAGCAGTCGCTGGCCCTCGTCGTCGGGCTCGGCGGCCGGGTTGAGGAGTTCGGCGAAGGCGCCCTGGAGGAGCTGCGGCGCCACGGCCGCCTCCCCCGCACGCGCCTTCACCATGGCGCGCTCGACACCCTCTATGCGCTCGTCGTGCCGTACGTAACCGGCCGCCCCCGCGGCGAAGGCGGCGGCGATGCCGCGCGGGCTGGGTACGGGGCCCAGGACGACCACCGCCACCTGGGGCCGCTCGCGTTTGATCCGTACGATCGGGTCGAAGGTGCCCGGCAGGGCAGGGGTCGCCGTGCCGAAGAGACAGACCTCCGGCGCGCGGCTGACCACCAGTTCGGCCGCGCCCGCGGTGGGCGCGGCGGCGGCGAGCACACGGTGCCCGCGCAGCTTGAGCGCCGAGGCGAGTGCCTCGGCGAGCAGACGGTGGTCGTCGACCACCATGAGCCGCACTCCCATCGAACTACCCCCCACATTGCCCCAGGAGCAGGCCCCCCGGCCTCCTGACCCGGCAAGCTACACGCTTGTTCGACGTTGTGCGCCCCTTACCCGTAAGAAGCCACTCAAAGTCGCCAAAAGCCTTCGTTCGGCCCGCACTTGGACCGGATTCTGACCGTATCGGCAAAGTAGGGGTCACCAGGATGAGCCCTCCTGTCGGCCCGTCCGACGCGCACTGCCCCGGCTGAACGGCCGTGGGG
>NZ_JBSGZD010000243.1:0-12149 GCF_053610825.1 Streptomyces sp. NPDC054863
GGACACGGCGGCGGTGCGTCAGGCGTACCCGGGGAAGACGGAGGGCCTGCTGGCGGCCGACGCGGAAGCGGCCCGTACCGAGGCCGAGTCGACGCTGCTGCGCGCCCGCAAGGACGCCGAACGGCTGCTGAACGCCGCCTCCACGCAGGCGCAGGAGGCGACCACCCACGCCGAGCAGCTCCGTACGACCACGACGACCGAGTCCGACCAGGCCCGCAAGCAGGCCGCCGAGCTGAGCCGGACCGCCGAGGCGCGGATGCAGGAGGCCGAAACGGCACTGCGCGAGGCCAGGCTCGAAGCGGAGAAGGTGCTCTCCGAGGCCAAGGAGGCCGCTTCCAAGCAGCTTTCCGGCGCCGAGTCCGTCAACGAGCAGCGCACCCGTACGGCCAAGTCCGAGATCGCCCGCCTCGTCGGCGAGGCGACGAAGGACGCCGAGGCGCTGAAGGCGGAGGCCGAGCAGGCGCTCGCCGACGCCCGCGCGGAGGCCGAGCGCGTGGTGAAGGAGGCCGCGGACAAGGCCCGTACCGTCGCGTCCGAGGACTCCGCCGCCCAGCTCGCCAAGGCCGCCCGCAGCGCCGAGGAGGTCCTCACCAAGGCGTCCGAGGACGCCCGGGAGACCACCCGCAAGGCCGCCGAGGAGGCGGAGCGGATCCGCCGCGAGGCGGAGACCGAGGCGGAGCGGCTGCGTGGGGACGCCGCCGAGCAGGCCGACGAGCTCAAGGGCGCGGCCAAGGACGACACCAAGGAGTACCGGGCCAAGACGGTCGAACTCCAGGAGGAGGCCCGCCGGCTGCGCGGCGAGGCCGAGCAGCTGCGCTCCGAGGCCGTCGCCGAGGGCGAGCGGATCCGCGGCGAGGCCCGCCGGGAGGCCGTCCAGCAGATCGAGGAGGCGGCCAGCACCGCCGAGGAGCTGCTGACCAAGGCGCGTACGGACGCGGAGGAGCTGCGGGCGACCGCGGGTTCTGACGTCGAGCAGATCCGTTCCGAGGCCACCGAGCGGGCGCACGCGCTGCGCAAGCAGGCCGAGGAGACGCTGGAGCGCACCCGCGCCGAGGCGGACCGGCTGCGCGCCGAGACCGAGGAGCAGGCGGAGGCGACGAAGGCGGCGGCCGAGGCCGCCGTCATGGCGCTGCGCGAGGACGCCGACCGGGCCGTCGCCGCACGTCAGGCCGAGGCCGCCGAGGAACTCGACCGGCTGCGCACCGACGCGGAGCAGCGTCTCGCGTCCTCCGAGGAGACCCTGTCGGGTGCGCGCGAGGAGGCGGAGCGGATCCGCCGGGAGACCGGCGAGGAGTCCGAGCGGCTGCGGGCCGAGGCGGCCGAGCGGGTGCGCACGCTGCAGGCGCAGGCCGAGGCGGAGGCCGAGCGGCTGCGCGGCGAGGCCGCGGCGGACGCGTCGCAGTCGCGGGCCGAGGGCGAGTCCGTCGCCGTACGGCTGCGCAGTGAGGCGTCCGCGGAGGCCGAGCGGCTCAAGACGGAGGCGCAGGAGAGCGCCGACCGGGTGCGCGCGGAGGCCGCCGCGGCGGCCGAGCGGGTGTCGGGCGAGGCGGCGGAGGCTCTCGCCGCCGCACAGGAGGAAGCGGTACGGCGCAGGCGCGAGGCCGGCGAGACGCTGGAGAACGCCCGCGAGGAGGCCGAGCGCGAGCGCGCCCAGGCCCGCGAGCAGAGCGAGGAGCTCCTGGCGTCGGCCCGCAAGCGGGTCGAGGACGCGCAGGCGGAGGCGCAGCGTCTGGTCGAGGACGCGGACCGGCGGGCCACCGAGCTGGTGTCGGCTGCCGAGCAGACCGCGCAGCAGGTGCGGGACGCGGTGGCCGGGCTCCAGGAGCAGGCCGAGGACGAGATCGCCGGGCTGCGCAGCGCCGCCGAGCACGCGGCGGAGCGTACGAGGTCCGAGGCGCAGGAGGAGGCGGACCGGGTCCGCGCCGACGCGTACGCCGAGCGGGAGCGGGCCACCGAGGACGCCAACCGGATCCGCAGCCGCGCCCAGGAGGAGACGGACGCCGCGAAGGCGCTCGCCGAGCGCACCGTGGGCGACGCCATCACGGAGGCCGAGCGCCTCAAGACGGACTCGCAGGAGCGCGCCCAGCAGCTCCGTACCGAAGCGTCGGACGCCCTCGCGGCGGCCGAGGAGGCGGCGTCGAAGTCCCGGGCGGAGGCCCGCGACGACGCCAACCGCATCCGCAACGAGGCCGCCGCGCAGGCGGACCTCCTCATCGGCGAGGCGCGCACCGAGGCCGAGCAGATTCAGCGCGAGGCCGCGGAGGTGCGGACGAAGGCCGATCAGGAGGCCGCCCGCACATTCGCCGAGGCGACCGCGGAGGCCGAGCGGCTCACCGCGCAGGCCACCCGCACGCTGACCACGGCCGAGCAGGACGCGGAGAGGCTGCGCGCCGAGGCCGTGCAGGTCAGGGCGGACGGCGAGGCGGAGGCCGAGCGGCTGCGCAGTGCGGCGCGCACCGACGGCGAGCAGGTGCTCGACGAGGCCCGCAAGGCCGCCGACAAGCGCCGTACGGACGCCGCCGAGCAGGCCGACAAGCTCATCACGGAGGCCGCGGGCGAGGCCGACAAGCTGACCACCGAATCGCTTCAGCAGGCCGAGCGGCTGGTCGTGGACGCGACGCGGGAGGCCGAGAAGCGGGTCACGGCCGCCACCGCGAAGTCCGATCAACTGGTGTCGGACGCGACGGGCGAGGCCGAGCGGCTGCGCGCGGAGGCCGCCGACACGGTGGGCTCCGCCCAGCAGGCCGCCGAGCGGATCCGCAGCGAGGCAGCCAAGCACCGCGAGGACGCCGAGAGCGCCGCCGAGCAGCTGCGCTCCGAGGCGCGCAGCGAGGCGGACCGGCTGCTCGACGAGGCCCGCAAGGCCGCTGCCAAGCGGCGTGCGGACGCCGCGGAGCAGGCCGACCAGCTCGTGGCGAAGGCCCAGGAGGAGGCGCTGCGGGCCGCCACCCAGGCCGAGGAGCAGGCCGACATGATGGTCGGCGCGGCCCGCAAGGAGGCCGACCGGCTCGTCTCGGAGTCCAAGGTCGAGGGCAACTCGCTGGTGGAGCGGGCCCGTACGGACGCGGACGAGCTGCTGGTCGGTGCGCGCCGGGACTCGACCGCCATAAGGGAGCGGGCGGAGGAGCTGCGGTCCCGCCTGGAGGGTGAGATCGAGGAGCTGCACGAGCGTGCGCGCCGCGAGACCTCCGAGCAGATGAAGACGGCCGGTGAGCGCGTCGACAAGCTGATGAAGGCGGCCACCGAGCAGCAGGCCGAGGCCGAGGCGAAGGCCAAGGCCCTGACGTCCGAGGCGAGTTCGGAGGCCGGGAAGGTCCGGATCGCGGCGGTCAAGAAGGCCGAGCAACTGCTCAAGGAGGCCGAGCAGAAGAAGGCCGAACTGGTCCGCGAGGCAACGAAGTTGCGGGACGAGGCGAAGGCCGAGGCGGAGCGCACGGTCGCCGAGGGCCAGCGCGAGCTGGACGTCCTGGTGCGCAGGCGCGAGGACATTCAGACCGAGATCTCCCGTGTCCAGGACGTCCTTGAGGCGTTGGAATCATTCGAGGCACCGTCCGGGGGCGGCAAGCCGGCCAACAGCTCGGGTTCGGGCGGCGTCAAGGCCGGTGCGGCGGCGGGCGGGACTCGATCGGGTGGCAAGTCCTCGGACGGCTGACGGGTTTCACGGAGCGGTCACGGCGGAGCGGTGGGCACGGAAGTCGGCGGATGGTTCGGACGGTTCGCCGGAACGATTCCGTGGCTGATGTTCCACTTGTGATTGAGCTGTGATTCCAGGCAGGTTTGACGAGGTGTTCATCCGTGCGAGTGGCAAGCGGTCCGGCAGGTTGCCACTCAAAAGGAGGGTCATTCTCCAGATCTAACCGGCATTGGCTCGATGACACGCCGCAATGGCCCCTAGGATTCCCCTATCACCTCACCGGTCTCATTCGACAGGAACCTCATGAGCGACACATCCGCCTCCCCATACGGCTTCGAGCAGGTGCGGCGTGGTTACGACCGCGGTCAGGTGGACGACCGCATCGCCAAACTGCTCGCCGACCGTGACAGTGCTCTCGCCCGGATCACCTCGCTGGAGAAGCGCATCGAGGAGCTCCACCTCGAAACGCAGAACGCGCAGGCCCAGGTGAACGACGCCGAGCCGTCGTACGCCGGTCTCGGTGCCCGCGTCGAGAAGATCCTCCGTCTTGCCGAGGAGGAGGCGAAGGACCTGCGTGAGGAGGCCCGTCGCGCCGCCGAGCAGCACCGCGAGCTGGCCGAGTCGGCCGCCCAGCAGGTGCGCAACGACGCGGAGTCGTTCGCCGCGGA
Organism: Streptomyces sp. NPDC054863; assembly: GCF_053610825.1. NCBI lineage: Bacteria > Bacillati > Actinomycetota > Actinomycetes > Kitasatosporales > Streptomycetaceae > Streptomyces > Streptomyces sp. NPDC054863. The sequence goes on from NZ_JBSGZD010000243.1 coordinate 4,303, forward strand.
GCGCAAGGCGAAGGCCGAGGACGAGGGCGTCCGCATCGTCGAGAAGGCGAAGGGCGACTCCGCCCAACTGCGTTCCGAGGCGCAGAAGGACGCGCAGTCGAAGCGCGAGGAGGCCGACGCGCTCTTCGAGGAGACCCGTGCCAAGGCCGCCCAGGCCGCCGCGGACTTCGAGACCAACCTGGCCAAGCGCCGCGAGCAGTCCGAGCGCGACCTGGCGTCGCGTCAGGCGAAGGCGGAGAAGCGTCTCGCGGAGATCGAGCACCGGGCGGAGCAGCTGCGCCTGGAGGCCGAGAAGCTGCGTACGGACGCGGAGCGCCGCGCCCGTCAGACGGTGGAGACGGCGCAGCGCCAGGCCGAGGACATCGTGGCCGACGCGAACGCCAAGGCCGACCGGATCCGCAGCGAGTCCGAGCGCGAGCTGGCGGCGCTCACCAACCGCCGCGACTCGATCAACGCCCAGCTCACCAACGTCCGCGAGATGCTGGCGACGCTGACCGGTGCGGCCGTGGCCGCCGCCGGTGCCCCGGTGGACGACGAGCCGATCTCCCGCGGAGTCCCGGCCCAGCAGTCCCGCTAGTCCCTCTTCGTACCTCTGGTGCGGTCCTGGGCCCCCTGTCACCCTTGCGGTGGCGGGGGGCTTTGTGCGCCCTTAGCGTGGCCGCATGATTGAGGTAACGGGCCTTTCGAAGCGGTACGGCGAGAAGCTGGCCGTCGACGACCTCACTTTCCAGGTGCGCCCCGGCATCGTCACCGGCTTCCTCGGCCCCAACGGCGCGGGCAAGTCCACCACGATGCGCATGATGCTGGACCTGGACCGCCCCACCGCGGGCGGCGTCCGGATCGACGGCAGGCGTTACACCGACCTCAAGGACCCGCTGAAGTACGTGGGCGCCCTGCTGGACGCCAAGGCCCTGCACGGTGGCCGCAGCGCCCACAACCACCTCCTGTGCCTCGCGCAGAGCAATGGGATCCCGGCTTCCAGGGTCGCCGAGGTCCTCGACACCGTCGGACTGACGGCGGTCGCCAAGCAGCGCTCCAAGGGCTTCTCGCTCGGCATGGGGCAGCGGCTCGGCATCGCGGGCGCGCTGCTCGGCGACCCGAAGATCCTGATGTTCGACGAGCCGGTCAACGGGCTCGACCCCGAGGGCATCCACTGGATCCGCAATCTGATGAAGTCCCTCGCCGGCCAGGGGCGCACGGTCTTCGTCTCCTCGCACCTGATGAGCGAGATGGCGCTGACCGCCGAGCACCTGGTGGTCATCGGCCAGGGCAGGCTGCTCGCCGACACGTCCATGGCGGACTTCATCCGCACCAATTCACGCTCGTACGTCAGGCTGCGCAGCCCGCAGCAGGAGCGGCTGCGGGACGTGCTGCACCAGGCGGGGGTGACGGTGGTGACGGCCGGGAACGGCACCCTCGAAGTGGACGGGGCGACGTCCGAGCAGCTCGGCGAGCTGGCGGCGCAGCACCAGCTCGTCCTCCATGAGCTGAGCCCCCAGCAGGCTTCGCTGGAGGAGGCGTTCATGCAGCTCACCGCGGAGTCGGTCGAGTACCACGCGCACTCGGACCCGCGGTCCGAAACGCAGTCGGATCCGCGCTGGACCAAGCCGGGAGGCGGAGTCTGACATGGCTGCCGTACAGGTGCTGAAATCGGAATGGACCAAGATCAGGTCGGTGCGGTCCACCGTGTGGACGCTCGGGCTCGCCGTGCTGTTCACCGTCGGGCTCGGATTTCTGATCAGTCTGCTGTCCAAGGACCAGTTCGGGAAGATGAACGCGCGGGAGCTCCAGTTCGTGGACCCGACGTTCACGAGTTTCGCGGGGACCAGTCTCGGCCAGCTCGCAATGATCGTTTTCGGAGTGCTCGTCGTCGGCAACGAATACAGCACCGGAATGATCCGCACTTCGCTCGCGGCGGTGCCGCGGCGCGGCACTTTCCTGTTCAGCAAGATCGGAATTGCGACCCTGCTGGCTTTCGTGATCGCGCTGGTCACGAGCTTCGTGACGTTCTTCGTGGGGCAGGCGGCGCTCGGCTCGTACCAGGCGTCGATCGGCGACCCGGGCGTGCTGCGGGCGGTGATCGGCTGCTCCCTCTACATGACGCTGATCGCGGTGTTCGCGATGGGAGTCACGATGATCCTGCGCTCGCCGATGCTGTCGCTGGGCATCCTGATGCCGATCTTCTTCCTGCTGGCGCCGATCCTGGGCGCCGTGGAGGCCACCCGGAAGTTCGCGCAGTACCTTCCGGACCAGGCCGGCAGCAAGATCATGCAGGTGGTGTCCCCGGAGAACGACGTCGCGCCGTACGGGCCGTGGGCCGGGCTCGGGATCATGCTGCTGTGGGTGGTGGTCGCGGTGTTCTCCGGCTGGCTGGTGCTGAAGCGGCGGGACGCCTGAGATTCGAGGTCGCCCTGGATTCAAGGACGCCCGAGACCCAGGGACTCCTGGGATTCAAGTACGAACACCCGTTCTTGGCCGGAACCACCCACCCCTGGTTAAGCTCCTACTGCTTACGGGGGCAAGAAGGATCACTGAAAGTGACCGCGCCCCGACGATCTGTCGATGGGGCTGGAGAATGATCGAGGCAATCGGCCTGACGAAGCGCTACGGCGCCAAGACGGCCGTGTACAACCTGTCCTTCCAGGTGCGGCCGGGAACCGTGACCGGGTTCCTGGGGCCCAACGGCTCCGGCAAGTCCACCACGATGCGCATGATCCTCGGTCTCGACGAACCCACCTCCGGACGCGTCACGGTCGGCGGCCACCCCTTCCGCGAGCTGCCCAACGCACCCCGCCAGGTGGGCGCACTGCTGGACGCCAAGGCCGTGCACGGCGGGCGCAGCGCCCGCAACCACCTCCTCTCGCTCGCCCAGCTCTCCGGCATCCCGGCCTCCCGGGTCGACGAGGTGCTCGGGGTGGTCGGCCTCCAGGAGGTGGCCAAGCAGCGTTCCAGCGGTTTCTCGCTCGGCATGGGCCAGCGGCTCGGCATCGCGGCGGCGCTGCTCGGCGACCCGCAGGTGCTGCTCTTCGACGAGCCGGTCAACGGCCTCGACCCCGAGGGCATCCTCTGGGTGCGCAACCTGATGAAGATGCTGGCCGCCGAGGGCCGTACGGTCTTCGTGTCCTCGCACCTGATGAGCGAAATGGCGCTCACCGCCGAGCACTTGATCGTGATCGGCCGCGGCCGGCTGCTCGCCGACATGAGCGTCCGGGACTTCATCGCCGCCAACTCGGCCGGTTTCGCCCGCGTCCGCACCCCGCAGACCGACCCCCTCCAGCGCGAGAAACTGACCTCCGCACTCACCGAGGCGGGCGGTCAGGTCCTGCCGGAGCAGGACGGCGCACTGCGCGTCACCGGTCTCGCACTGCCGCGGATCGCCGACCTGGCGCACGACGCGGACGTACGGCTGTGGGAGCTGTCCCCGCACCAGGCGTCGCTGGAGGAGGCCTACATGAGGATGACGCAGGCCGCCGTCGACTACCGCTCCACCGACGACCAGCTCGCGGGCTTCGCGCAGGCGGACCCCACGGGCGCGCTCCTGCCCGGGACGCCCGTCGTCCCGCAGGGGCCGCCGCAGCAGAGCTGGTACGCCCCGCCGCCGCCCCAGCCGGGTCAGCCGCACCCGGGGGTTCCGGGATCCGTGGCGGGCGCGCCCGTACCGGCGGAGCAGAACCCGTACGCACAGCAGCCGCCCGCGGCCCCGGCCACTCCCCCGGCCGCCCCGGCGCCCGCCGACGCGGCACCGGCCGCCGCACCCGCCCCGGCCGCCGCGCCCGCCCCGCAGCTCAGCAAGAGCGACGACACCACCAGCGACACCTCCGAGGACGCCCGATGACGACTCCCTCGACCCCGTACCAGCAGCACCAGCAGCACACGTCCGGCTACGTGTCCCCCGTGCCGCTGCGCCGCGCGACGCTCGCGGACGCGCTGGCCTCCGAGTGGACCAAGATCCGTTCCGTACGCTCCACGATCTGGACGCTCGGCGTGATGGTCGTGCTGATCCTCGGCGTCGGCGCGCTCATCACCTTCCTCATGGCGGCGGCCCTCGACGAGGGCGTCCCCGCCGGGCAGTCGCCTCTCTCCCTCGGCTTCATCGGTGTGCTCCTCGGGGTCATGCCGGTGATCACGCTGGGCGTGATGACCATCGCCTCCGAGTACGGCACCGGCATGATCCGCTCCACCCTGACCGCCTGCCCCAGCCGCGGTCGCGTGCTGGCGGCGAAGTCGGTCGTCTTCTTCCTGCTGACCTTCACCCTCACGCTGGTCGCCACCGCCCTGATCGCCGTCCTCATGGCGGGCGTGCTGGGCGGCGTCACCAGCGGCGACGAGTGGCTCCGGGCGACCGTCGGCGTCAGCCTCTACGTCGCCCTGCTGGGACTCTTCTCGCTCGCGATCGGCTCGCTGGTCCGGCACTCCGCGGGCGCGATCACGGTCATGATCGGCATCGTGCTGCTCCCCCTGGTGCTGGCGCTGTTCCTCATGGCCAGCTCGCTCCAGGACGTGCAGCAGTTCCTGCTGGAGTACTCGATCCCCAGCCAGCTCGCCGTCTTCTACGGCACCGCGATGGGCGAGGGCGGCCCGACCGGCTGGTACCCGCTGCTGATCATGGCGGCCCTGACGGCGGCCTTCCTCGGCCTCGCGTTCGCCGTCCAGAACAAGCGGGACGTCTGAGCGACGTCAGTGACGGGGCGCGTTGCGGGACCGCTGCACCTGCGTGGTGCGGCGGTCCTTCGCGTTCCAGCAGGCCTTGTGCCAGTGCCTGCGGTCGTCGACGCCGCCGTAGTCGGGCCAGGCCACCACGTGCGGGACGCCGGAGGGGATCTCCTGGTCGCAGCCGGGGCAGCGGTAGCGCTTGCCCTGGGCACTCGCCCCGCTGACCTGCCGCACCAGCCACTCCTCGCCCTGCCACGACTCGCTGCGCTGCAGGCCGAACCGGTCCGGTGAACCACCGCCGCCTCCGCTGCTCGCGGTCGGGTTCTCGCCGCCTCGGGGGCGGTTGCGGCGCGGGGACACGTAGCACCTCATGGGGCTGGGCGGACGGATTTCCCCCAGCCTAGGCCCATTCGGCAGGGGTAGGCGTACCACTGGAGGGAGTGCTCCGGTAGCCCCGGAGCACCACCGGCCGGAAAATCACAAGATCTTTGCGCGGGCCCGTGCCTTTGGCACTTGTCAGACGTTAATGCCAGTGGGGGATCGCCGAATCGGAGCCTGAAGAAGGAGGCAGAGGGCGATGCACATTGGAGCTTTTGTACTGGCGGCCCAATTCCCGGGCCAGGGGCAGGGGGAAGCCCTGCACCGGGCGGTGCGGACGGCCGAGGTCGCCGAGGACGCGGGCCTGGACTCGGTCTGGCTGGCCGAGCACCACTTCGTTCCGTACGGCGTGTGTCCGTCGGCCGTGACGCTGGCCGCGCTGCTGCTCGGCCGCACCCGCCGGATCCGGGTGGGCACGGCGGTGACCGTCCTGCCGACCGCCCATCCGGTCAACGTGGCGGAGCAGTCGGCCCTGTTGCACCTCACGTCGGGCGGGCGCTTCACCCTCGGGGTGGGACGCGGCGGCCCGTGGGTCGACCTGGAGGTCTTCGGCAGCGGCCTGAAGGCGTACGAGGAGGGCTTCCCGGAATCCCTCGACCTGCTGCTGCGCTGGCTGCGCGAGCCGCGTGTCGAGGCGCGGGGCGAGCGCTACCGCTTCCGTGAGGTCGCGGTCGTGCCCAGGCCGGACGAGCAGCTGGAGTGCGCGCCGGGGCCCGAGGTCGTCGTCGCGTGCACCTCGCCGAAGAGCGTGAAGCTGGCCGCCGAGCAGGGGCTGCCGATGCTGCTCGGGATGCACTGCGGGGACGAGGACAAGGCGGAGATGACCGCCCTGTGGCGTACGCACGCCCGCGCCGCGGGACGTTCGGCCGAGGAGATCGCGACGGCCGGCCACATCTCGGCCGGTGTCGCGCAAATCGCGGACACCGTCGAGGACGCCTGCGAGGCCCTCACCAAGGCGATGCCGGGCTGGCTGAAACAGGGTCTGGACGCTCACGTCACGATCGACGGCCGGCACCGCGCGATGCGCGATCCGGTGGCCTACACGGAGAAGCTGTGCGCACTGCACCCGGTGGGTACGCCGCAGTTGGCGGCGGACCGGCTGGCGGCGACCTCGGAAAGGACCGGAATCACTCGCTTCGCGCTGCTGACCGAGGGGTCGGGCGACCTCGCCTGTACGGAGGAGAACGTACGGCGACTGGGCACCGAGGTGCGCGCACTGCTGTCATGAGCGCTGCCACGAGCGCGGTCATGAACGGGATTTCTCACGCGGCCTGCCGGGGAGCTGCCGCTCCGGCATCAGTACACCTCCCGCGACGCGGGAGCGGCAGCCTCAGACGTCAGCAGTCCCGCAGTTCCGGCGACTGGTTGAGCAACTGGCCGCGGACCGACGTGAAGCGGGCGAGCCGCTCGTCGACCGAGGAGTCCAGCGGGAACACCGCCACGCGGTGACAGTTCTGGAATGCGAGACGTACTCCGAAGTGACGCTCCAGCGAACCACGGATGGCGTCACTCGCCAGGGCCCGCAGCAGCTGGCCGCGGGCTTGCTCGTTGGGCGGAGGCGTCTGGTTGTCGGCGAACTGTCCGCCGTCGACCTTCAGCTGGGCCACCAACGAGCTGATCATCTCCCATGCGAAGGGCAGGGAGGTCCGGACGCAGTCGACGAAGTCGGCTTCGTCGACCTCGCCTCGCTCGGCCTGTTCCAACAGTGCCGGTGAGACGTCGAGCGACATGGGTTCTCCTCTCGCGACCCCGCACCGAGACGGGGTCTTCCGGGCAGGGCAGGAGAGCCGCAACGCAGCGTGCACGCACGGCGACCTCCTGCATCCACGGTAAGCGCGCCGCCCATGCCGCGACAGGGGATTGCACACACAACCAGCCATTGACAGAGGGTTTCGTGAAGCTTGCGAAGGGTGGCGTACAGGTGTCTTACAGGGCGAATCGCGTCCACCCCGCATCGTCGAGTAGCGTTGCTCCCCATGCGTCTCGTCATCGCCCGCTGCTCCGTGGACTACGCGGGCCGGCTCACCGCCCACCTCCCCTCCGCCCCCCGTCTGATCCTGGTGAAGGCGGACGGCAGCGTCTCCATTCACGCGGACGACAGGGCGTACAAGCCGCTCAACTGGATGTCCCCGCCCTGCACCCTCAAGGAGGGCACCGGTGACGACGCCGGTGTCTGGACCGTGATCAACAAAGCGGGCGAGAAACTGATCATCACGATGGAGGAAGTCCTCCACGATTCGTCGTACGAGCTGGGCATCGACCCCGGTCTCATCAAGGACGGCGTGGAAGCACACCTTCAGGAGCTGCTCGCCGACCGCATCGAGACCCTCGGCGACGGCTACACGCTGATCCGCCGCGAGTACATGACGGCGATCGGCCCGGTCGACATCCTCTGCCGCAACGCGGACGGCGCGACGGTGGCCGTCGAGCTGAAGCGGCGCGGCGACATCGACGGCGTCGAGCAGCTCACCCGCTACCTCGAACTCCTCAACCGCGACCCGCACCTGGCGCCGGTGACCGGTGTCTTCGCCGCCCAGGAGATCAAGCCGCAGGCCCGCGTACTGGCCACCGACCGCGGCATCCGCTGCGTGGTCCTGGACTACAACGCGATGCGCGGCATCGAGGACGACAAGCTGCGGCTCTTCTAGCCGGACCGCCCGGCAACGACCGGTCCGCGTCCGCGACACCGCTCCGGAACACGACCGTGGCGGCCCCCCGGAAACAGGTGGGGCCCCCCCCTGGTGGGGGCGGTCCCGGCCCTACGCGCGCGGCGACCACCGCGCGGGCGGCGGGGCGGGCGGGGTGGCCGGGGGGGT
>NZ_JBSGZD010000244.1:0-12013 GCF_053610825.1 Streptomyces sp. NPDC054863
GCCCCGTCCTCGTCGCCGCATGGCATGGGAGGGAAGGGGAGGGTGCGAAATGCCGGGTCACCCGCACTCCGGTCACCCGTACCTGGAGCGCGAGGGCTCCCTGGACCGGGTCCAGGAGGAGTTCCGGCCCGTCGTGGAGGCGCTGCACGCGCGCGTGGCCGCGGTCTTCGGCGAGGACCGCCTGCACAGCGCCTACCTGTACGGTTCGGTGCCGCGCGGCACCGCCAGGCCCGGCCGGTCCGACCTGGACGTCCTGCTCGCCCTGCGTACGGAGCCGACGGAGGCCGATCTGGCGGACGCGCAGAACATCGGCGACTCGCTCGACGCCGAGTTCGGCCAGATCGACGGCGTGGGCACGCTGGTCTTCAGCGAGGCCGTACTGATGAGCGAGCTGGAGCGGTACGACATGGGCTGGTTCGTCGCCTGCCTCTGCACGCCCCTGCTCGGCCCCGACCTGGCGGCGCGGCTGCCCCGCTATCTGCCGGACACACTGCTGGCCCGCGAGACCAACGGGGACCTGATCGACGCACTGCCGAGGTGGCGGCTGCTGATCGCCGAGGCGGACACGGATGACGAACGACGGCGGCTCAGCCGTGTCTTCGCCCGCCGTCTCGTCCGCACCGGACTGACCCTCGTCATGCCCCGGTGGGGCCGCTTCACCAGCGAACTCGCCGAGTCCGCCGAGGTGTTCGCCCGGTATTATCCGGAACGCGGCGAGGAGATGCGGAAAGTCGCGTACGTCGCCGGGAACCCCACGGCCGACCCGTCCGTTCTTCAGGCGTACGCCAATGATCTCGGCCCGTGGCTGGCGAGCGAATACGTCGCAGTCCACGGCGCCAAGGCTCCACGGCCGTACTGAAACCGCAGGACCCAGGGCCGTCGAGCCCCCGCAGCTTGTGAACTGCACAGGGAAGAAGCAGTGATTCGGATCATGGCGGTGTGAACAGCCGCCGCCCGGACGGCGGTTCAGATCAGGCCGTGCTCGCGCAGATACTCCAGCTGCGCCCGCACCGAGAGCTCGGCCGCCGGCCACAGGGACCGGTCCACGTCCGCATACACCCGCGCCACCACCTCGGACGCACTCACGTGCCCGCTCTCCATGGCCGTCTCCACCTGCGCCAGCCGATGTGCCCGGTGCGCCAGGTAGAACTCGATCGCGCCCTGGGCGTCTTCGAGTACGGGGCCGTGCCCCGGCAGGACGAGATGCACCCCGTCGTCCACCGTCAGCGACCGCAGCCGCCGCAGCGAGTCGAGATAGTCCCCGAGCCGCCCGTCGGGGTGCGCCACCACCGTCGTGCCGCGCCCCAGGACCGTGTCGCCCGTCAGCACGGCCCGGTCGGCCGGCAGATGGAAGCTGAGAGAGTCGGCGGTGTGCCCCGGCGTGGGCACCACCCGCATCTCGACTCCGCCGGTGGTGATGACATCACCGGCGCCCAGCCCCTCGTCCCCGAGCCGCAGCGCGGGGTCCAGCGCCCGCACGGACGTCCGGGTCAGCTCCGCGAACCGCGCGGCACCCTCCGCGTGATCGGGGTGCCCGTGCGTCAGCAGGGTCAGTGCGACCCGCTTGCCCGCCTTCTCCGCCGTGTCGATCACCGCCCGCAGGTGTACGTCGTCCAAGGGACCCGGGTCCACGACGACGGCCAGGTCGGAGTCCGGCTCGGAGACGATCCAGGTGTTGGTGCCGTCGAGCGTCATCGCCGACGGGTTGGGGGCGAGCACGTTGACCGCACGCGCGGTGGCCCGTCCCGACAGCACACCGCCCCTCGGCTGGCCCGGCAGGGCGGCGGCGTCCGTCACCGGGTACCTCCTGCGGCGGGGGCGTCCCCGGCCGGGATGTGCTTGGTGAACTCGTCGTGGCCCGGCCAGCTCAGCACCAGCTCGCCGTCCACGAGCCGGGCCTGGGCGAGCACGGGGGTCATGTCCTGACCGGGTGCGCCCGCCAGGACCTCTGCCACCGTCCCGTACGGCTGGAGTTGGCGCAGCGTGGAGATGGTGGGCGGCATCATCAGCAGCTCGCCCCTGTCGTATCCGGAGGCCGCTTCGGCGGGGGCGATCCACACGGTGCGGTCCGCTTCCGTGGAGGCGTTGCGGGTCCGCTGTCCGGCCGGCAGCGCGGCCACGAAGAACCAGGTGTCGTACCGCCTGGGCTCGAACTCCGGGGTGATCCAGCGCGCCCACGCACCCAGCAGGTCGGAGCGAAGCACCAGCTTCCGCCGGTCGAGGAACTCGGCGAAGGCCAGTTCACGGGCGACCAGGGCCTGCCGGTCCGCCTCCCAGTCCTCGCCCGTGGTGTCGTCGACCACGGTGTCCGCGGTGGGTCCGGCGAGGAGGACGCCCGCCTCCTCGAAGGTCTCGCGGACCGCCGCGCAGACCACCGCCTGGGCCGCGCCCAGGTCGTCGGGCAGGCCCAGCCGCTCGCCCCACTCCGCCAGGGAGGGCCCTGCCCAGCGCACCAGCGAGTCGTCGTCCCGGGGGTCGACTCCGCCGCCCGGATACGCGTACGCGCCTCCGGCGAAAGCCATGGAGGCGCGTCTGCGCAGCATGTGTACGGACAGTCCGGCGTCGGCCGGGGCGGTGCCTTCGGCGGTACCGTCGCTCAGCAGCAGCACGGTCGCGGCCCGCTTCGGGGCCGCGGCGGTGAGCTCGCCGCTCGCCAGTGCGCGAATCCGGTCGGGCCATTCGGGCGGGTACCACTGACCATTGGACATGGCCGGATGCTACGGCCAACCGCCTCGATGTTCGAGAGGCAGTTGTATCCCACACTCACCTGCGACCGGCTGTTCACGTGCCGAAGGTCAGGCGCTGACGAGCTCCACCTGGATCTCGACCTCGACCGGAGCGTCCAGCGGCAGGACGGCCACGCCGACGGCGCTGCGGGCGTGCACGCCCTTGTCGCCGAGGACCTCGCCGAGCAGCTCGCTCGTACCGTTGAGCACCGCGGGCTGGCCGGTGAAGTCGGGGGCCGAGGCGACGAAGCCGACGACCTTCACGACGCGCGCGATGCGGTCCAGGTCACCGACGACGGACTTCACCGCGGCCAGGGCGTTCAGCGCGCAGATCCGCGCCAGGTCCTTGGCCTCCTCGGGGGTGACCTCGGCGCCGACCTTGCCGGTGACGGGCAGCGAGCCGTCCACCATCGGGAGCTGGCCCGCGGTGTAGACGTACACGCCGGACTGCACGGCCGGCTGGTACGCGGCGAGCGGCGGAACCACGTCCGGAAGGGTCAGGCCGAGCGAGGCGAGCTTCTCCTCGACGGCGCTCATGCGGCCTTCTCCCGCTTGAGGTAGGCCACCAGCTGCTCCGGGTTGTTCGGCCCGGGAACGACCTGGACGAGCTCCCAGCCGTCCTCGCCCCAGGTGTCCAGAATCTGCTTCGTCGCGTGGACGAGGAGGGGGACAGTCGCGTACTCCCACTTTGTACTCATGCGGCCGACTCTAACCGGTGGGAATGCACGGGAAGGACGGCCTCCTGATTGGTCCGCCGGGCGACTGGTTAGGCTCGATGGCGTGAGCAGGCTCCAGGTCGTCAGCGGCAAGGGCGGTACCGGCAAGACCACGGTCGCCGCAGCACTCGCGCTCGCCCTCGCCACCGAGGGCAAACGCACCCTCCTGGTGGAGGTCGAGGGCAGACAGGGCATCGCGCAGCTCTTCGAGACGGAAGCCCTTCCGTACGAGGAGCGCAAGATCGCTGTCGCGTCGGGCGGCGGGGAGGTGTACGCCCTCGCGATCGACGCCGAACGCGCACTGCTGGACTACCTCCAGATGTTCTACAAACTGGGAGGTGCCGGCCGTGCGCTGAAGAAGCTCGGCGCGATCGACTTCGCGACGACCATCGCGCCGGGACTGCGGGACGTCCTGCTGACCGGCAAGGCCTGCGAGGCGGTCCGCCGACGGGACAAGAAGAATGCGTACGTCTACGACTACGTCGTCATGGACGCCCCGCCCACCGGCCGCATCACCCGCTTCCTGAATGTGAACGACGAGGTCGCGGGTCTGGCGAAGTTCGGCCCGATACACAATCAGGCGCAGGCCGTGATGCGGGTGCTCAAGTCCCCCGAGACCGCGGTGCACTTCGTGACCCTCCTTGAGGAGATGCCGGTCCAGGAGACCGCCGACGGCATCGCCGAGCTGCGGGCCGCCGAACTGCCCGTGGGCAAGGTCATCGTGAACATGGTCCGCCCGCACCTGGTGGACGAGGACGCCCTGCGCTCGGCGGCGGGCGAGCAGCGCACCGCGGTGGCTCAGGCGCTGTCCCGGGCGGGCCTGGGCGGGGCACGGCGCGGCGGGCTCGCAGAGCGCCTCGTGGACCCTCTCCTGGAGCAGGCGGCGGAGCACGCGCAGCGGGTCGAGCTGGAGCGGGAGCAGCGGGCGGCACTGGCCGCGCTGGATCTGGACACGTACGAACTCCCGCTGCTGGGCGAGGGGTTGGAACTGGCCGGGCTCTACCGGCTGGCGGCGGCACTCCGCACCCACCTGGGTACGGACCGGGCAGGGGGGACGGCATGAGCACGAACAGGACGCCGGGGACGAACGCAGCACCGGGGAAGACGTCGGCGCCGGTGGCGGATGGGGCACCGGTGGCGGGCGGGGCGTCGGGCACGGACGGGGCGTCGGGCACGGATACGGCGCCAGGGACGGACGCGGGGCGGGGGATGGATGCGGCGCCGCTGCTGGACGTGGACCCGCTGCTGGACGACCCGGCGACCCGGATCATCGTCTGCTGCGGGTCCGGCGGGGTCGGCAAGACGACGACGGCCGCCGCCCTGGGCGTACGGGCCGCGGAGCGCGGTCGGCGCGCGGTGGTACTGACCATCGACCCGGCCCGCAGGCTCGCGCAGTCGATGGGGATCGACTCCCTCGACAACGTGCCGCGCCGGGTGAAGGGCGTCGACGAATCGGCCGGTGGCGAGCTGCACGCCATGATGCTCGACATGAAGCGCACCTTCGACGAGATCGTCGAGGCGCACGCGGACGCGGACCGGGCCCGCGCCATTCTGGAGAACCCCTTCTACCAGTCCCTGTCGGCCGGGTTCGCCGGTACGCAGGAGTACATGGCGATGGAGAAGCTGGGGCAGCTCAGGTCGCGCGACGAGTGGGACCTGATCGTCGTGGACACCCCGCCGAGCCGCTCCGCGCTGGACTTCCTGGACGCGCCGAAGCGGCTGGGGTCGTTCCTGGACGGGAAGTTCATCCGGGTGCTGATGGCTCCGGCGAAGGTGGGCGGCCGGGCCGGGATGAAGTTCCTGAATGTCGGCATGTCGATGATGACGGGCACACTCAGCAAGCTGATGGGAGGTCAGCTACTGCGTGACGTCCAGACGTTCGTGGCGGCGATGGACACGATGTTCGGGGGGTTCCGCACGCGGGCGGACGCCACGTACCGGCTGCTCCAGGCGCCGGGGACGGCGTTCCTGGTGGTCGCCGCCCCGGAGCGGGACGCACTGCGCGAGGCGGCGTATTTCGTCGAGCGGCTCGCGGCGGAGGAGATGCCGCTGGCCGGCCTCGTACTGAACCGCGTGCACGGCAGTGGCGCCCCCCAGCTGTCGGCCGAGCGGGCGCTCGCCGCCGCGGAAAATCTTGGTGAGCGCGGCATTGTGGATCAGGGGGACGGGAATGCTGGAGTTCGTGGCTCCACGGCCGCCTCTCCCGAGACACCCCGAACTCCCCAGCATCCAGACGCAGTCGACGGCGTCGGGCAGTTGACCGCAGGCCTGTTGCGGCTGCATGCCGAACGCATGCAGGTGCTCGCGCGTGAACAGCGAACGCGCGACCGCTTTACCGCGCTTCACCCCGAGGTGGCAGTGACCGAGGTCGCCGCCCTTCCCGGAGACGTACACGATCTGGCCGGACTGCGGGCCATCGGCGAGCGACTGGCGACCGGTCAGGCATCCCCGCCCGATCCGTCACCTTCCGCGCCGTCACCTTCGGCCTAGTCCGCTGCGCCACCTTCGGCCCAGCGCGCCACGATTGGGCTAGCCCACCGCGGCGTACGTCTCCTCGTAGGCCTCGTCCTCTTCGAGCACCGCGGGCAGGATTCCCGCACTGCGCTCGTACTCCGTGCGCGCGGTCTCCAGGAGCCTGCGCCACGAGGTGACCGTCGGACGCCTGCGCAGCAGCGCACGGCGTTCCCGCTCCGTCATGCCACCCCACACGCCGAACTCGACGCGGTTGTCCAGCGCATCCGCCAGGCACTCGGTCCGCACCGGACATCCGGTGCACACCGCCTTGGCCCGGTTCTGCGCCGCTCCTTGTACGAACAGTTCATCCGGATCGGTAGTGCGGCAGGCTGCCTGCGCACTCCAGTCGGTTACCCAGCCCATCCCGGCGCCGTCCTCTCCCGAATCGAGGCTCCCCCACGGCGGCAGCGGCATATTCACCGCTGCCAGTTGAGGACGTTACGGAAGGTGGGCACAGCGCAACACCCCCTTCGGGCCCAATCTTGAATGGCCCGAACGGACTATGCGTATGCGGCAGATCACCCAACGGAGTGAGCCGGGGACATGCGTCATCTTCCCGACAAAACGGGACGGTTCAGCTGGGTCGCGGTGACTCGGGGCCCACCGCGGGATCGCGCGAATCGGTTCCCGCACCTTGATGCGGAACCGCACTGCTGTGACAGTTGAGAGCAGCTTAGGCCAGAGCCTTTACATGTGTCCGGCGAATGAGAACGTAGGCTTCGCCCCATGGCAAAAACGCGCTCGGGCGGGGGTCTCACACGGACCCAGCAGGCCGCCAAATTCCTCGGTGTCAGCGTGCTCTCCGGAGCCGTGCTGGCAGGCATCGCCCTGCCTGCAGCCGGCGCGCTCGGGCTCGCGAGCAAGGGAACGGTCGAGGGATTCGACACCATCCCGGCGAATCTCAAGCGCCCACCGCTGAGCCAGCGCACCACCATTCTCGACAACCAGGGCGGCAAGATCGCCACGGTGTACTCGCGCGACCGGACGGTGGTCCCGCTCAAGGACATCTCGCCGTACATGCAGAAGGCGATCGTCGCGATCGAGGACAACCGCTACTACGAGCACGGCGCGGTCGACCTCAAGGGCATCCTGCGCGCGCTCAACCGGAACGTGCAGTCGGGCGGCACGGCGCAGGGCGCCTCCACCCTCACCCAGCAGTACGTGAAGAACGTCTTCGTCGAAGAGGCCGGCGACGACCCGGACAAGGTCGCCCAGGCCACCCAGCAGACCCTCGGCCGCAAGATCCGCGAGCTCAAGTACGCGATCCAGGTCGAGAAGGAGCTCGGTAAGAAGAAGATCCTGGAGAACTACCTCAACATCACCTTCTTCGGGCAGCAGGCGTACGGCGTCGAGGCGGCGTCGCAGCGGTACTTCAGCAAGCACGCCAAGGACCTGAAGCTCGAAGAGGCCGCGGTGCTGGCCGGTCTCGTCCAGTCGCCCACCCGGTACGACCCGGTCAACGACTCGGCGGAGGCCACCAAGCGCCGCAACATCGTGATCCAGCGGATGGCCGACATCCGCGAGATCTCGCCCGCCGAGGCGGCCCGGGCCAAGGCCACCCCGCTGAAGCTGAAGGTCAGCAAGCCCAAGAACGGCTGCATCACCGCCGTCAGCGGCGCCGGCTTCTTCTGCGACTACGTCCGCGAGGTCTTCCTCAACGACCCGGTCTTCGGCAAGACCAAGGAGGACCGTGCCAAGGTCTGGAACCAGGGCGGACTGACGGTCCGTACGACCATGGAGCCACAGTCGCAGAAGGCGCTCCAGGCCTCGGTGAAGAAGCACGTCTACAAGTCGGACCCGGTGGCCACCGCCATGTCCATCGTCCAGCCCGGCAGCGGCAAGATCCTCGCGATGGGCCAGTCCCGCCCGTACGGCTTCGGGAAGGACGAGACCCAGATCAACCTGTCCGTCGACCAGAAGATGGGCGGCGGCGCGGGCTACCAGCCGGGATCGACCTTCAAGCCGGTCGTCGCGGCGGCGGCGCTGGAGCAGGGCATCCAGCCGACCCAGCAGTACTCGTCGCCGTACAAGATGGAGTACCCGAGCCCGGTGAAGACCTGCAAGGGCCCGTGGGTCGAGCCCGGCGTACCGGTGGAGAACGAGAACGAGTCCGAGGTCGGCCCGTACGCGATGAAGGAAGCGACCGCGAAGTCGGTCAACACCTACTACGTCCAGCTGATCAGCCAGATCGGCGTCTGCCCGGTCACCGACATGTCCGAGAAGATGGGCCTCAAGCGGGCCGACGGCAAGGCGATGCAGCAGCTGCCGTCGATCACGCTGGGCACGCAGGAGATGTCGCCGCTGACCATGGCATCGGCGTACGCCACGTTCGCCAGCCGGGGCACGTACTGCTCCCCGGTCGCCATCGAGAGCATCACCGGTCCGGACAAGAAGCCGATGGCCGTGCCGAAGTCGACATGCTCGCGGGCGATGGCCGAGACCACCGCGGACACCATCAACACGCTCCTGAAGGGCGTCGTCGAGGACGGCACGGGCAAGGAGGCCGGCCTCGGCGGGCGGGCCAGCGCGGGCAAGACCGGTACGACGGACTTCCGGTACGCGGCCTGGTTCGTGGGCTACACGCCGAACATGGCCGGTGCGGTCTGGGTCGGCGACCCGCGGCACGCGAAGCGGATGGAGTCCATCAGCATCGGCGGGCAGTACCACGAGAAGGTCTTCGGCGGTCAGGTCCCCGGCCCGATCTGGCGCGACGCGATGAGCAACGCGCTGGACGGCAAGGAAGCCCCCGGCTTCAACATCATCGACATCCCGGACCCTGAAAAGAAGGACAAGGACAAGAACAAGGACAAGGGCAAGAACCGGCCGGGCGGCGACAACAAGCCTCCGAAGGACCCGGGCAAGGGCCCCGGCGGCAACGGCGGCAATGGCGGCGACCACGGGGACAACGGTGGTGGTGGCGGCGACGGCGGCTGGGACGACATCCTCGGCGGCGACTGGCCGTAAGCGGGTGAGCCGCTGTGCCGCTAGTTCGGTGAGCCGCTGAGCACGGCGCAGAGAAAGAAGGAGAGGGTTCCACCCGATGTCCGGTGGAACCCTCTCCTTCTACTCCTCGTACTCCTCGTACTCCTCGTACAGATGCGAGATACGAGCCAGGCCTTACGAGCGCCGAGCCGCGTACCGCTCTCGTACGGCTCGTACCGCTCGCACCGCCTCAGCCCGCCAGCAGCTGCTTCACCGCCGCGGCGACCCGGCCGCCCTCGGCGCGGCCCGCGACCTTCGGGTTGACGATCTTCATGACCGCACCCATCGCACGCGGCCCCTCGGCGCCCTGCGCCTTCGCCTCCTCGACGGCCTGCGCCACGATCGCGGTCAGCTCGTCGTCGCCCAGCGGCTGCGGAAGGTACGCCGCGAGGATCTCGCCCTCGGCCTTCTCCCGCTCCGCCGACTCGGCCCGGCCGCCCTTGGCGAAGGCGTCGGCCGCCTCGCGGCGCTTCTTCGCCTCCTTGGCGATCACCTTCTCGACCTCGGCGTCGGAGAGCTCGCGGGCCTGCTTGCCGGAGACCTCCTCGACCTGGACGGCGGCGAGGGTGAGCCGGAGCGTGGAGGAACGGAGTTCGTCACGCGCCCGGATCGCGGCGGTGAGGTCTTCCTTCAACTGGGACTTGAGCGGGGACTTGGGCGTGGTCATGGCGCAAGTGTGGCAGGTCGTACGGCCCTGCCGCCCGCACATTTCCACCGGCGGCCCCGCTCGGTGCCCGCGCCCCTGCCCGTCTGCGACGATGGGGCGCATGCGCGCACGTTACGGAGTACCCCTGGGAATCGCGGCCGTTGGTGCGGCCGGCCTCGCCTACGCAGCCGGGTTCGAGGCCCGGTCCTTCCGGCTCCGACGGATGACGGTCCCCGTCCTGCCGCCGGGCGCGAAGCCACTGCGCGTGCTCCAGGTCTCCGACATCCACATGGTGAGCGGGCAGCGCAAGAAGCAGCGCTGGCTCCAGTCCCTCGCCGGTCTGCGCCCCGACTTCGTCGTCAACACGGGCGACAACCTCTCCGACACGGAGGGCGTGCCGGAGGTACTGGACGCACTCGGTCCGCTGATGCAGTTCCCCGGCGTGTACGTCTTCGGCTCCAACGACTACTACGGTCCGACGCCGCGCAACCCTGGCCGCTACCTGCTCGAAAAGGTCCAGGGCAGGCACGGTCTGAACGGGAACGCACCCGTGGTCGGCGCCGTCCACAACCCCTGGGAAGACCTCAGGGACGGGTTCGACGCCGCCGGCTGGGTCAACCTCACCAACACGCGCGGCAGCCTCAAGCTCCCCACCGCGGACGGCTTCGACCTCGCCTTCACCGGCCTCGACGACCCGCACATCAAGCGCGACAGGTACACCGAGGTCGAGGGCGGCCCGGACTCCTCCGCCGACTTCTCGATCGGCGTGGTCCACGCCCCGTACCTCCGCGCCCTGGACGCCTTCACCGCCGACGGCTACCCGCTCGTCCTCGCCGGTCACACCCACGGCGGCCAGCTCTGCATCCCCTTCTACGGCGCCCTGGTCACCAACTGCGACCTGGACACCGACCGCGTCAAGGGCCTCTCCACGCACGAGGCCGGCGGCCACCGCTCGTACCTCCACGTCTCGGCAGGCTGCGGCACCAACCGCTACACCCCGGTCCGCTTCGCGTGCCCCCCCGAAGCCACCCTCCTGACCCTGACCCCCGGACCGGGCCCCCGGGCCTGACCCCGGGGCCTGACCCCGGACCGGGCCCCGGGACCTCGGGGCCCGACCTCCGGGCCGGGCCCCCGGGGCCTGACTTCGAGGCCTGACCTCCGGGCCTGCCTCCAGCCCTGCCCCATATCCGGACGAACTGACCTACCGTGGGGATCATGACCGCCCCGATCCCCACGGGCGTGCCCGCCTCCGTAGTCGTGCCGCCCCGCCGCCGCCCGTACGCCGCCGCCTTCCGCGCGCTCCTGTGCGCGGCGGCCGTCACCGGCATCGTGATCGACCTGACCGTCGGCGACCCCCTGCTCGTCCCGATCTACTTCACGATCCAGTCCAACGCCCTGCTCGCACTCGTCCTCGGCTGGTCGGCGGTCCGCGCCTGGACCGGCCGCCCGCCGCTCTCCCCCCGCCTGACCGGCGGCGCGCTCCTCTTCATCGTCATCACCGGTCTCGTCTACCACCTGATCCTGGCCAACGACTCCAGCGGCTTCTCCATGACCGGAGACCCCGAGCACACGATCACCGGCTGGCGCGCCGTCTCCAACCAGCTCCTGCACACCGTCACGCCGATCGGCGCGGTCCTGGACTGGCTCCTGTTCACCGCCCCCGGCGGCCTCCTCTTCCGGTACGCGGCCCAGTGGCTCCTCTATCCCGCCGCCTATCTGGCCTTCGCCCTGATCCGCGGTGCCGCCCTCTCCCCCGGAACCGAGGTCCGCTACCCGTACCCCTTCCTGGACGCAGCCCGCCACGGCTACGCCGGCATCGCCGTAAACGCCCTGGTCCTCGGCCTGGTCTTCTACGCCCTCGCCCTGGCCCTGGTCGCCCTGGACCGCGTCCGCCCCACTCCGCGAGGCCGCGAAAACCGGATTTCGCCTACGCGCGCCGGTGGGCTAAAGTAATCGATGTCGCCACGGCAACGCGGTGGACATCGGGGTGTAGCGCAGCTTGGCAGCGCGCTTCGTTCGGGACGAAGAGGTCGTGGGTTCAAATCCCGCCACCCCGACAGCCGTAATACCAGGTCAGGCCTGGTCTTCCTTCTGGGAGGACCAGGCCTGATTTGCGTGGGGGCAGCGCTCTGGTCCGAAGCGGCTCTCGCTCTGGCCGGCGTGCGAAGGCAGTTGTTTCTCCACGTCTTCCTGTCGTCGAGCCCTGACAGCGGTACCAGGTGTGACGCTGCGACGGTTGTGACTCGTCATGCTTGAGGAGCCTGCCCATGCGGGCCTGGAGGCGGCGTGCGGCGTCCTCCAGGCTGTGGAGGCCGGCGAAGGTGTACGCCCGTCAGGCTCGTCGGCGGGCCGGCCGTGCGGAGGCCTGTGTTGCTGGAGAGGGTTTCCGCGGGCGGCGTTGCCCCGCTGGAGAAGGACCGGGGAATGCT
>NZ_JBSGZD010000245.1:0-12005 GCF_053610825.1 Streptomyces sp. NPDC054863
GCATGGTGTCGCCGACCGTGACGGCCACGCCCGTCAGCGCGAGCAGCGCGGCGGCCAGCGCGAGGCGCCCGCCGGAGCGCTCGACCACGGCCTGGACGGCGAGGCCGACGCCCAGTGGCAGCCCGGCCACGCCCAGTTGGTGGAGCAGCCCCCAGCCCATGGCCTTGAGCTGCCCGCCCAGTTGGCCGAGGCCCAGCCACAGCAGGAAGCGGCCCCCGGAGCGGACGTCGGGTTCGCCGGGGTCTGAATACGGAAGATCACGAATCTGCATGAGGCCCTACGGCTCGGTGTGACGGCTCTGGAGTCCGGACGGGTGGGTGGCGCAAACCGTGCAAGGTTCGCGCTCCGAGCCCCCCAGGGGCAATTGATTTATGCGCACGCCCACCCAGAACGCGCCAATATCCACTTTCAGGCCTGGCGTTACCGGCCGTCCCGCGCTTCACTCCTGTCGCATGAGACAGAGAAAAACCATGAGCGTGGTGAGCGGGCTCGTGCTCGCTGCCGGAGCCCTGTTCGGCGCTTCCCCGGCCACCGCCGCGACCGCGGGCGAACCCGCCCCGGCCACCGCCGCGACCGCGGACGGCCCCACCCCGCCCGCCGAGTTCGGCAACGACTGGCACGACCCGCTGTCCGCCGCGCCGCCCGTGGCCAAGCCGCACACGCGGTCCTGCCGAGTCACCCTCGGTGAGGCCCAGTTCCGCGACTTCACCCCGTACAAGGGGAGTTACGCCCCGCCGAAGAAGTGCGGCGACCGCTGGAGCAAGGTGGTGCTGCGCCTCGACGGCAAGGTCAAGGGCCGCCAGTACGACCGCCTCGGATACCTCCACGTCGGCGGCGTCGAGGTGCTGAAGACCTCCACCCCCGAGCCCTCGGTCGACGGCATCACCTGGTCCGTCGAGAAGGACGTCACCCGCTACAGCGACACCTTCCGCCGCGATCAGCCGGTCGAAATGCTCATCGGCAACGTTGTCAACGAGACGTACACCGGTGTCATCGACGTCAAGGCGACCCTGACCTTCTACGCGGCCGAGGGCCGTACGAAGCCCGCCGCGACGCCCGACCGCGTCCTCACCCTGGGCGGTCCGGACGCCAACTCCCTCACCACGCCCCGCAATTCACAGCGCATCCTCGCCGAGGTGTACGCCACCGGATCCGGCGGCGGCTGCGAGGAGTACTGGTACCTCTCGGTGCCCGAGAACGCCCCGTACTCCTGCAAGGCGGCCGAAGGCCCCTACCGAGAGGTGCAGATCAAGGTCGACGGGAAACTCGCCGGCATCGCCGCGCCGTTCCCGACCGTGTGGACCGGCGGCTGGTCCAACCCCTTCCTCTGGTACGTCGTCCCGGGCCCGCGCGCGCTGGACATCAAGCCCATCCAGTACGACCTCACCCCGTTCGCCGGACTGCTCAACGACGGCCGCCCGCACAAGGTCGAGGTCGGCGTCGTCGGCGTCCCGGCCGGACAGAGCGGCTGGAACACCCCGGTGAACGTGCTCGTCTGGCAGGACCACGGCAGCCGCGTCGTCACCGGCGCCCTGACCCGGCACGCCGAGGGCGCACCGGTCAACTCGACGAAGTACACGCCCGGTTCGGAGCACCGCCTCGACACCAGGGGCGGCCACCGGCTGACCGTGGCCGGGTACGTCAACACCTCGCGCGGGCGCGTGGACACCCGCATCGCCCGCAGCCTCGCCCACACCTCCGTGCACCGCTGGACGGAGGGCGAGAAGCTGGACGGGCTCAAGGGCGAATGGACGGACGAGGAGACGGTCGCGGTCGAGGGAAGGCACGGCCCCGAGCGCGCCACACAGGTGCGGCGGACGTACACGATGGACGGCACGACCACGATCGGCAGCGACGCGGGCGAGCGGCTGCGCACCGTGCTGACCCTCGGCGACAAGGCGGACACGGAGACCCTGGTGGGCGGCAGGCGCACCGCGTTCTCCCAGCTCGACGACGTCTACAAGGGCGACGCCGCGTACTTCTCGAACGCACCCCGCGAACAGCGGCACGCGGTCGGCACGACGGGCGAGCGCTACCGGCTGTACGGCTCCGACGGGACGTGCCACGACCGGAGCGTGACCTCGGTGCAGGGCACGCTGGTGGAGGACCGGAGGCACTGCTGACGGCAGGCAGCGGTGGCAGCATGGGGCGCATGCCGATATCGAACGTGCGACGCAGTCCGGCCCTCGCGGGAGCGGTGGCCGGACTGTTGCTCCTGACGGCCTGCGGAGGCGGCGGCGGTACGGACAAGGAGCGGCCCGCCGCGGGGGAGACTGCCGGAGAGGCACCCACCGGATCCCCGTCCCAAAACCTGAAGCGCATCCCCGGCATGGGCGACCGCCTCCGCGCCCGGATCCCGGCGGACTCGCGGCAGGTCGTCGCGGTCTACGGCGGATCCAGGAACTCGGCGGACGCCCAGGTCGTTCTCTAGAACAAGCGGGGCGACAAGCAGGGCGCGACCTGGGACCGGGAAGGCCCCTGGCCCGCGCACAACGGCGTCAAGGGATGGCCCCCCGACCACCGCGAGGACGACAAGCGCAGCCCTGCCGGGGTGTTCACCCTGTCCGACGCGGGCGGCGTGCTCCCCGACCCGGGCGCCGAACTGCCGTACACCCGGTCCTCGTCCATCGCCGCCCCGCGCTCCTGGGCCAGGACCCACCGGCACGACTTCGACTTCGTCATCGCCATCGACCACAACCGCGTCAAGGGCACCCCGCCGGACGAACCGACGCGCCCGCGGGGTCAGGAGAAGGGCGGCGGGATCTGGCTGCACGTGGACCACGGCAGCGGCACCTCGGCCTGCGTGAGCGTGTCGAAGGCGGCGATGGAGACCCTGCTGCGCAGCGTCGACCCGGCGCGCAGGCCTGTCGTGGTGATGGGTGACCGACAGCTTCTGGCATCGAGCACGACCTGAAGGGCCGAGCGGGGGCCGGCTCCGCCGGGCCGCCCCCCCCGCTCGGCACCCCTACCCGGTCAGGCCTTCGGCTTCTGCGAGTCGACGCCGGGCCTGGCCTTCTTCCACTCGCCCCGGGTGAAGTCCGGGATCTGCTGCGGCGCGCCCTTCGCCCGGATCGACAGATGGCTCAGCGGCACCGGCGCCGTCCAGGTCGCCGCGTCGTACACGTCGAAGTCCGGGACCAGGCCCAGTTGCATGCACTGCATCAGCCGGAAGAGCATCAGGTAGTCCATGCCGCCGTGGCCGCCGGGCGGGTTGGCGTGCTCCTTCCACAGCCAGTGGTCCCACTCGGCGTACTTCTTGAAGTCGTCCCACCGGTCGTCGGTGTTGGTGGGCTCCAGGTAGATGCGCTCCGGGTAGTCCTCGAAGACGCCGAGGGTGCCGCCGAGGCTGTTGATCCTGCTGTACGGGTGCGGGGTCGACACGTCGTGCTCCAGGCGGATGACGCGGCCCTTGGCGGTCTGGACGAGGCTGATCGTACGGTCGCTCTCGATGTACGACTCCTTCCAGCTCGGGTCGCCGGGCGGCATGTGCAGCTTGCGGTACGCGGCCAGTCCGAGGGCCGGGGAGCCGACGCTGACGACGCTCACCGCGCGGTCGCCGCGGTTGACGTCCATGTAGTTGCCGACCGGGCCGAAACCGTGGTTGGGGTAGAGGTCGCCGCGCAGCCGGGTGTGCCACAGGCGGCGCCACGGGCCCTCGTAGTAGTCGGGGTCGAACATCAGGCCGCGCAGGTCGTGGTTGTACGCGCCCGCGCCGTGCAGCAGATCGCCGAACAGGCCCGCGTGCGCCATCCGCAGGACGCGCATCTCGTTCTTGCCGTAACAGCAGTTCTCCAGCTGCATGCAGTGGCGCCGGGTGCGCTCGGAGGTGTCGACCAGGTCCCAGATCTCGTCCATGCGCATCGCGAGCGGACACTCCACACCGACGTGCTTGCCGTTCAGCATGGCGGTCTTGCACATGTCGTGGTGGAAGTCCCACGGGGTGGCGACGTACACGAGGTCGACGTCGTTGCGCTTGCAGAGGTTGCGGTAGTCGTCCTCGCCCTTGGTGTAGAGCGCGGGGGCGGGCTGTCCCGCCTTGACGACCTTCGCCGCGGCCTTCTCGGCCTTCGCGCGGACCGGGTCGCAGACGGCGACGACCTTGACGTTCGGGAGGGCGAGGAAGAGGTCGATCATGCCGTCGCCGCGGTTGCCGAGGCCGATCATGCCGACCCGGACGGTGGTACGCCGCTCGAAGGGCACCCCCGCCATGGTCTTGCCCTGGCGCTTCGGTACGGCGGCCTCGACCCCGGCTCTCTCCGCGGCCGTCGCGCTGCCGGCGGCGCCGAGCGCACCGCCGAGACCGATCCCGGCGCCCGCCAGACCGGCGGCGCGCAGGGCCGACCGGCGGGACACGCCGTCGGGGGAGCCGTCGGAAGTGTGGTCGTCAGAGGTGTGGCCGTCAGGGGTCGGTGTCGCCTTGTCGTCGTACATCGGACCTCCGTGAAAGGTGATCGGGTACCGACCGATCAGGGTCACGGAGGTTCGCGTGTGGCGCAAGAGGCCCTTGCGCACGGAGAGTTGGACTTACCTTCGCAGGATCATGGACTCCCCGGAGCGCGCAGGTCAGGGCCGGGTCGCCCGCTCCAGATCCAGCAGTACGGAGTGGTAGGGGCGGCCCGTCGCATGGTCCATGCCTACCTCGCACATCCGGTTCGCCGAGAGGTACGTGTCGTACGCGCGCCGCCCGACCTCGGCGGCCTCCCGGGCGGTGGCCGACTCCGTCAGCTCCCGGTGCAGCATGCCCCGGTCCCCGGCGAACGCGCAGCACCGCACGTCGTCCGGCACGACCACCTCGTCCGCGCACGCCTCGGCGACCGTGCGCAACTGCGCCTCGTCGCCCAGGTGCTGCATCGAACAGGTGGGGTGCAGGACGGCGGAGCCCGCCCTGCGGTGCACGGTCAGCCCGGGCAGCAGCTCCTCCGCCGCCCAGACGACCGAGTCGACGACGGTCAGCTCGGCGTGCAGTTCCTGGTTGTCGTCGGTGAGGTACGGCACCACCTCGTGCGCGATGCCCAGCGTGCAGGACGACGCGTCGACGACGAGGGGGAGCCGCCCGCCGCCGGTCCAGCCCCAGGCCGCCTCGACGATGCGGTTCGCCATCACCGTGTTGCCCTCGTCGTACCCCTTGGAGTGCCAGATGGTGGCGCAGCAGGTGCCCGTGACGTCGCCGGGGATCCACACCGGCTTCTCCGCGCGTGCGCAGACCGCGACGAGGGCCTCGGGGAGCGACGGGCCGCGGTGTCCCTCGGGCTCGCCGAAGATGCGGTTGACGCACGCCGGGTAGTACACCGCGACGGCGCCGTCGCGGGAGGTGCGGGGGAGCGTACGGGCCGCCGCGCCCGGGATCGCCGGCAGCCACTGCGGCACGAGGTCGGGGCGTACCGCCTTGCGGGCGAGGCCCGTCACGGAGGAGAGCAGCCGGTCGGAGATCCGGTCGGCGGCGGCCACGGTGAGGCGGGCCGAGATCTCGACCGCCTTGAAGTTCTTGGCGGTCAGGGCGGCGATCCGCTCCTCGCGCGGTGAGTGGCGGCGGTGGCGGAAGTCCTTCATCAGGGCGCCCGTGTCGATACCGACCGGGCAGGCGATCTTGCAGGTGGAGTCGCCGGCGCAGGTGTCCACGGCGTCGTACCCGTACGCGGCGAGGAGGTTCTCGCCGACCAGGGAGCCGGCGGGCTGGCGCATCATCTCCCGGCGCAGCGCGATCCGTTGGCGGGGCGTGGTCGTCAGGTCGCCGCTGGGGCAGGTGGGTTCGCAGAAGCCGCACTCGATGCACGGATCGGCCTCCGCCTCCACACGCGGGATCGTCTTGAGGCCGTGCAGATGTGCCTCGGGGTCGCGGTTGAGGACGATGCGCGGAGCGAGCACCCCGTCCGGGTCGATGAGCTGCTTGGTGCGCCACATCAGCTCGGTGGCCGACGGCCCCCACTCCAGTTCGAGGAACGGGGTGATGTTGCGGCCCGTGGCGTGCTCCGCCTTGAGCGAGCCGTCGAACCGCTCGACCGTCATCCGGCAGAAGTCGTCCAGGAAGGCCGCGTAACGGCGGACGTCGGCGGGGTCGGCCGCGTCGAAGGCGAGCAGGAAGTGCAGATTGCCGTGTGCGGCGTGCCCGGCGACGGCGGCGTCGAAGCCGTGTGCCTCCTGGAGTGCCAGCAGGGCTTCGCAGGCCTCGGCCAGCCGGGACGGCGGCACCGCGAAGTCCTCGGTGATCAGTGTCGTACCGGACGGGCGGGCGCCGCCGACGGCGGTGACGAACGCCTTGCGGGCCTTCCAGTAGCCGCCGATGGTCTTGGCGTCACGGGTGAATCCATTGGTCACCGACGGCACGGGCGCCACCAGGTCCAGCTTCGCCAGGGCCTCGCCCGCCGCCCGCTCGAACGCCTCCTGCGCGGCCTCGTCCGGCGCCCGGAACTCCACCAGCAGGGCCGTCGTCTCCCTCGGCAGCTCCGCCCAGTCCTGCGGTACGCCCGCCACGCTCACCGACGCGCGCAGGGTGTTGCCGTCCATCAGCTCGACGGCGAGCGCGCCCGCCGCGTTGAAGAGGGGTACCGCCGCCGCGGCGGCGGACAGCGTGGGGAAGAACAGCAGTGCGGAGGAGAGGCAGCGGTCGAGGGGGAGGGTGTCGAAGACGACCTCCGAGATGAAGCCGAACGTGCCCTCGGAGCCGACCATCAGACCGCGCAGGATCTGCACGGGCGTCGAGCCGTCGAGGAACGCGTCGAGGCGGTAGCCGTTGGTGTTCTTGATCTCGTACTTGGCGCGGATGCGGCGGACCAGGGCCTCGTCCGCCTCGATCTCCCGCTTGATCTCCAACAGGCCCGCACAGAGGGCGGGTTCGGCATGGGCGAGCTCCTCGTCGGCGCGCGGATCGCCGGTGTCGACGACGGTGCCGGTCGGGAGGACGAAGGTGAGCGAGGCGAGGGTGCGATAGCTGTTGCGGGTGATGCCCGCCGCCATCCCCGAGGCGTTGTTGGCGACGACCCCGCCGATCGTGCAGGCGAGGGCGCTCGCCGGGTCGGGCCCGAGCACCCGCCCGAACCGGGCGAGCGCGGCATTGGCGCGGACCACCGTGGTGCCCGGCCGGATCCGGGCCCGGGCGCCGCCGTCGAGGACCTCGACGCCGGACCAGTGGCGGCGTACGTCCACCAGGATGTCCTCGCCCTGGGCCTGGCCGTTGAGCGAGGTCCCGGCGGCCCGGAACACCACCTCGCGGCCCTTGCCGTGCGCGTACGACAGGACCGCGGAGATGTCGTCGATGTCCTCGGCCACCACCACGACCTGCGGCACGAAGCGGTACGGGCTGGCGTCCGCCGAGTACCGCACCAGGTCGGACACCTTCCACAGGACCTTCTCCGCGCCGAGGACCGCCGCCAGCTCCCGGCGCAGCGGCCCCGGCGTGCCCTCGGCCAGTGCGGCCGGCACCCGGTCGGGGGCGGGGTCCTGCGGAGCGGGCGGGCGCAGGGCCTCCGGCTTCGGCTCCAGGAGCGGCATGGGGGACGTCCTCTCGGGGGCTCGGTCGCGCGCGGCGGCCCGGCCGTGCCCGGCTCAGCAGGGGTACGTACCCCCGTCGATCAGGGTGGACAGCAGGCCGCCGAGCTGCTTGCGCTGTACGGCGGTCAATGGAGCCAGGATGTCCTCCACCGCGTCGCGGCGCGCGCTGCGCAGGTCGCCGAGGGTGGTGCGGCCGGCTTCGGTGAGCTCGATCCGGATCACCCGGCGATTGGCCGGATCCGGCACCCGGCGCACCCGGCCCTGCTCCTCCAGGGCGTCCACCAGGGTGGTCACCGCGCGCGGCACGACCTCCAGGCTGCGCGCGAGGTCGGTCATCCGCGGGGAGCTGCCGTCGGAGGACGAGAGGCGCGAGACGACGCGCAGCAGCCTGGCCTGGCCCGGCGTGATGCCGATCGGCTCCATCTGGCGCTTCTGCGCACGGTGCAGGCGCCGGGTCAGCCGCAGCAGCTGCTCGGCGAGCATGCCGTCGTCGGCACGGGTGTCCGAGCTCTCCGGCTTCTCCGAACGGGTTTCCGCAGTGTTGCTCATAGCGGGAACAATAACAGGACCCCGTGCATTGTGAGTATAGGTAACAATGAACTAGGCTCTGGAAGCCTCGATTCCCGCACCGTTCCCACGCACCCCTCCGAAGGAGCCCATGAACCCCGAACGACACGCGAACCCCTGGACGCCCCCCGACCCCGAGCCGGGCAAACAGCAGCCGCCCGCCGAGGTCCGCCGCATCCTGCGCCTGTTCCGTCCCTACCGTGCCCGGCTCGCCCTGGTCGGCCTGCTCGTCGGCGCCTCGTCGCTGGTCGGCGTGGCCTCGCCGTTCCTGCTGCGCGAGATCCTCGACGTCGCCATCCCGCAGGGCCGCACGGGCCTGCTGACGCTGCTCGCCGTCGGCATGATCGCCACGGCCGTCGTCACCAGCGTCTTCGGCGTCCTGCAGACCCTCATCTCGACCACGGTCGGCCAGCGCGTCATGCACGACCTGCGCACCGCCGTGTACACCCAGCTCCAGCGGATGCCGCTGGCCTTCTTCACCAGGACCCGCACGGGCGAGGTCCAGTCGCGGATCGCCAACGACATCGGCGGCATGCAGGCCACCGTCACCTCCACCGCGACGTCCCTGGTCTCCAACCTGACCGCCGTCGTCGCCACCGTCGTCGCGATGCTCGCCCTCGACTGGCGGCTCACCGTCGTCTCGCTGCTCCTGCTCCCGCTCTTCGTGTGGATCAGCCGCAAGGTCGGCCACGAGCGCAAGAAGATCACCACCCAGCGGCAGAAGCAGATGGCCTCCATGTCCGCGACGGTCACCGAGTCCCTGTCGGTCAGCGGCATCCTCCTCGGCCGCACCATGGGCCGCTCCGACTCCCTCACCAAGAACTTCACCGAGGAGTCCGAGCGTCTCGTCGACCTCGAAATCCGGTCCAACATGGCAGGCCGCTGGCGGATGTCGACCATCGGCATCGTCATGGCCGCCATGCCCGCCGTCATCTACTGGGCGGCCGGCCTGACCATGAACGCGGGGGCCCCGGTCGTCTCCCTCGGCACGCTCGTCGCCTTCGTCTCCCTCCAGCAGGGCCTGCTCCGCCCCGCCGTCAGCCTCCTGTCGACCGGCGTCCAGATGCAGACCTCGCTCGCCCTCTTCCAGCGGATCTTCGAGTACCTCGACCTCCCCGTCGACATCACCGAACCCGACGAGCCGGTCCGCCTCCCCGCCGCCAAGGGCGAAGTCCGCTTCGAGGGCGTCGACTTCGCGTACGACGAGAAGTCGGGGCCCACCCTCACGGGCATCGACGTCACGGTCCCCGCGGGCGGCAGCCTCGCCGTCGTCGGCCCGACCGGCTCGGGCAAGAGCACCCTGAGCTACCTCGTGCCGCGGCTGTACGACGTCACGGGCGGCCGGGTCACCCTCGACGGCACCGACGTCCGGGACCTGGACTTCGACTCCCTGGCCCGCACGGTCGGCGTCGTCTCCCAGGAGACGTACCTCTTCCATGCCTCGGTCGCCGAGAACCTGCGCTTCGCCAAGCCCGACGCCACCGACGGCGAACTGCGCGCCGCCGCCGAGGCCGCCCAGATCCACGACCACATCGCCTCGCTGCCCGACGGGTACGACACCCTCGTCGGCGAGCGCGGCCACCGGTTCTCCGGCGGAGAGAAGCAGCGCCTGGCCATCGCCCGCACCATCCTGCGCGACCCGCCCGTCCTCATCCTGGACGAGGCCACCAGCGCCCTCGACACCCGCACCGAGCACGCCGTGCAGCAGGCGATCGACTCCCTCTCGGCCGGCCGCACCACCCTCACCATCGCCCACCGCCTGTCCACCGTCCGCGACGCCGACCAGATCGTGGTCCTGGACGCGGGCCGCATCACGGAACGCGGCACGCACGAGGAACTGCTGGCCAAGGACGGCCGCTATGCCGCCCTGGTCCGCAGGGACGCCCGGCTGACTCCGTCCGGAGCCGCGTCCACCGAGCCCGAGCCCGAGCCCGCATCCGCATCCGCGTCCACGTCCGCCGCGTCCGCATCCGTCGAGGCGGTTCCGGCCGGACCCTGAGTGCCGTCGGCCTGGTGCCCGACCTCCCCGCCGGGCTCGACGACGGCCCCGCGCTGCGGGCCGGACTCACCCACCACACGGCCCGCTCCGGCGCCGGACCGATCGAGGCATCGGTCAAGCAGCTCGGCGGACTCCCGGCGCTCCGTCAGATCGTCAGAGTGCCGCTGCCCGGACAGCAGCACGGTCAGGGCTTCGTCGGCAGCTTCACCGTGCCGCGCGCCCCGTGCAGCACGGTCGTCACCTTCATGTCCCCCGAGCGGGGCACGACCGGGATGCGCGAGGCGATGGTGATGGCCAGGGTCGGCCGCGAGCAGTACTTCCGCCCGGACCCGTACGCCCCTGACGTCCAGAGCGGCCTGCCGTTCCACGCCGCCGACCACCAGAGCTACGACGCCGAGTTCCCCGACCGCCCGCTGTCGAAGGTCCGCCGCACCCTCGACGCGCTCGCGGCCCGGACACGGGTCGAGCCCGGATTCGCGGCGCTGCCGCCGTTCGAAGGGTCGCACCGGGGCTGAGACCCCCGGCCCGTACACGCGGCGGCGCCGCCCCTCCCCTGGGACGGGGGAAGGACGGCGCCGTGGCGAGACCTCGGTCAGACCAGCCAGCCCAGGAAGTGGAAGGCGCCGGCGAGAAGGTCGGTGATGAGGTTCATGATCCTGGGTTCTCCTTGTGCTGCGTACTCGCGTACTGGTGCATGTGTGGGACTGCGCAATCGCGGTCTGCAGCCCGTCGCTTGCGCACCGTAAGCATCGTGCGCCACAAGGGAGTTGGGCAAGGAGATCCGGTACGATCACGCGTTCCAGCGAACACCCGATCCCCTGTTCGCATGTTCCCTCCGGGCCGGAAAGTGGGCGGGGGGTTCGGACAACGGCGTACGGGGACGGCTAGCGTTCCGGTCATGGAGTACGAGTCCCACGGGTTCCCGGAAGTCCTGTCCCCGCCGAAACCGCGCAGGTCCCGGCGCGGTCGGCTGGTCCTGCTGGTGTGCGTCCTCGCCGTTCTCGGCGGGGGTGCGGCGCTCTTGCTGCTGTGGCAGGAGGAGGAAGTCGGCCGGGCCAAGTCCCTCACCGTTCCGGAGGGCTGGCGCTCCTCCCAGGTGTACGCGGCGGTGGACAAGGCCGTCGGGGCCGCGCCCGGCACCGCGAAGAAGGCCGCCGCGTCGACGGACCTGGCGCTGCCCGCCGCGGCCGGCGGGAATCCGGAGGGCTATCTGTTCCCGGCGACGTACCCCGTCAAGGACACGACGACGGCGTCGAGCCTGCTCGCCTACATGGTCAAGACGGCGAACGAACGCTTCGGCACCGGCCCCGACGTCCGCAGGGACCTCGTCGTCGCCAGCATCGTCCAGGCGGAGGCGGACACCCCTGCCGACATGGGCAAGGTGGCCCGGGTCATCCGGAACCGCCTCGACCGCGACATGCCGCTCCAGATGGACTCCACCCTCAACTACGCGATGAACCGCAGCACGCTGGACACCACGCACGAGGACACCCGGATCGACAGCCCGTACAACACGTACGAACGCAAGGGCCTGCCCCCGACCCCGATCGGCAACCCGGGCCTGGAGGCGCTCCGGGCGACCCGGACACCCCCGGCAGGGAACTGGCTGTACTTCGTCACGGTGAAGCCGGGCGACACGCGCTTCACGGACGACTACGAGGTCCAGAAGCGGAACGTGGCGGAGTTCAACGAGATCAGGCGGGGGGCGAAGGGGACGGGGTGAGGGGAGGCTCACGCTCGGCCGGGCCCGTTGCCCGGCCGGCGGGGTGGGTCCGGTGCGGGTTCGTCGTGGCTGGTCGCGCAGTTCCCCGCGCCCCTTACGGGGCGCCTTCAGCCCGTCCGGCGACGCGCGGCGCAGCCGTGCACCGGGCGCAGCCCCGGACGCAAGCCCCCCCCCGCGCCCCCCGCCCCCCCCCCCCCCCCCAGCCCCCCCCCCCGCCCCCCAGCCCCC